>DRKF01000271.1 GCA_011051915.1 Acidimicrobiales bacterium
ACTTCTCGTCGGGCTCGGTGAGGATCACCTCGGGCGAGTCGGTGTCGTCGACGTCGCCGACCCGGTGGCGCACCACCCGGTCGGGTCGCCAGGCCTCGTCGACCAGGGTGCAGAAGACCATCGTGCTGTCCGCCGACCAGGCCAACCCGTAGCCCAGACCCTCGAGGCGGTCGGGGAGATCCTCCCCGGACCCGATCTCGCGGACGCGCAGCCCGTACTTCTCCGAGCCGGCGGTGTCCACGGTGTAGGCGACCAGCCGGTGGTCGGGGCTGACCGCCATCCCCCCCAGGGCGAAGTAGTCGTGGCCCTCGGCCAGGACGTTCTCGTCCAGGATCAGCTGTTCGTCGGGGCCGGGCCGGCCGTCGACATCGCGGGACCTGACGTGGATCGGGTACTGACGGCCCTCCTCGGTGCGAACCGCGTACCACCAGCCGTCCTTGGCGACCGGGACGCTCATGTCCGTCTCCTGGGTGCGGTCCCGGATCTCGTCGAAGATCGTCTCCCGCAGCTCGGCCTGAGGGGCCAGCACGGCGGAGGTCCAGGCGTTCTCGGCCTCCAGGTAGGCGAGGGTCTCGGGGTCCTCACGGTCCCTCAGCCAGAACCAGGGATCGGGGGTCTCCGTACCGTGGATTCGGCGGACGTGGGGCCGCTTCGGGGCCATCGGCGGCTGCGACGGCGGGGGAGTGGACGGGGCGGGTTCGGCGGTCACCCCGGCCAAGGTACTGGCTGGCCCGTCCCGCCATGTTCCCCGCTATTGTTCGTCGGCCATGGCCATCTACGCACTGGGCGATCAGGTCCCGCGAATCGACCCGACCGCCTACATCCATCCCGACGCGGTCATCATCGGCGATGTGAGGATCGGACCCCAGGCCAGCGTCTGGCCCGATGCCGTGCTGCGCGGCGACGACGGTTACATCGAGGTGGGGGCCCGGTCGTCGATCCAGGACGGGGCCGTGCTGCACACCACCGCCGAGGTCCCCACCGTCGTGGGCGATGAATGTGTGGTGGGGCACTGCGTTCACCTCGAGGGCTGCCGCCTCCACGACCGGGTACTGGCCGGTTCGAACTGCACGATCCTGGTGGAGGCCGAGATCCACTCCGTGGCCCTGGTCGGGGCCAACGCCCTGGTGCCGGGAGGCATGGTCGTGCCCTCCGGGGCCATGGCCCTCGGCGTCCCCGCCCGGCTGCGGCCCGACACCGTCGATCTCGAGATGGTCATGTTCGGGGTCCGCAACTACGTGCAGCGGGCCGAACGGTTCCGCCGTGAACTGCGCCGACTCGATCCCCCCGGGTCCGACGGGCCGAGCTGAGCCCCGGCCCTCCCCCGGGATGGGCCCTGTGGGTCATGGCGGACCATGGCGGGTCATGGCCCGCTCGGGCCCGGTGACCCCCGGTTGCTCCCACGGGGATGGGCCGTGGTGGTCCCCGCTGGGTAGGGTCGGGACATGGCTGAGAACTCGCAGACGGAGCAGGGGAACCCGGTGGACACAGGAGCGGACATCGGAGTGGACATAGGACGGGTGGGGTTGTGGACGGGGGCCTTCAACGACGTCAGCTCCGCCGAGGCTCGACGGTGGGCGGCCGAGGCCGAGGAGCTCGGCTACGGGGCGATCTGGATCCCCGAGACGGTGGGGCGGGACCCCTTCATCCTCTCCACCCTGATCCTCGAGGCCACCGAGAGCATCGTGATGGCCACCGGGATCGCCAACATCTACGCCCGTGACGCCATGACCATGAGCGCCGGGCAGAAGACGATCTGGGAGGCCTTCCCCGGCCGCTTCCTGCTGGGACTCGGGGTCAGCCACCACACCCTGGTGAGCTGGGTGCGCAAGCACGAGTACTCCAAGCCCTACAGCCACATGGTCGAGTACCTGGCGTTCATGTCCAAGGCCCTGTACCTGGCCCCCGGACCCGAGCAACGCCCGCCCACCGTGCTGGCCGCCCTGGGGCCCAAGATGCTGAAGCTGGCCGCCGAGTCCGCCGACGGCGCCCACCCCTATCTCACCACCCCCGAGCACACGGCGGCGGCCCGGGAGATCCTGGGGCCCGATCCGTTGCTGGCCCCCGAGCAGATGGTGGTTCTGGAGACCGATCCGGCGGCGGCCCGGGAGATCGCCCGCAAGCACCTGAAGGTGTACCTGTCGCTCCCGAACTACCAGAACAACCTCAAGCGTTACGGCCTGGACGACTCCGACTTCGAGGACGGCGGCAGCGACCGGCTCATCGACGCCGTGATCGCCTGGGGCGACGAGGCCGCCATCGCCGCCCGGGTGGCCGAACACCACGCCGCCGGTGCCGACCACGTCTGTGTCCAGGCCCTGTGTGCGGAGTCGGCGGAGACCCCGGGAGTCTGGCGGCGTCTGGCCCCGGCCCTGCTCGAGGGTTGACCGTCGGACCGGGTCCGGGAGCAGTGGGGTCGTGGCGGCGTCTGGCCCCGGCCCTGCTCGAGGGTTGACCGTCGGACCGGGTCCGGGGTGAGCGGGAGTGGGACCTGATCTCGGGCCGGCGCCGAGTGGTGTGGCGTGTGTCACAGAGGGGCCCCGGGTCGTCGGTTAGCGGGGGCGCCACGGCTAGGGTCGATCCGGCGAATGGGGGAGGAACCACACTTGGCAGGCGCTCGGGACACCGACACGACCGTCGCGGCCGACGCCGCCGGTTCCGGTGACCCCGGGCGCACCATGCTCCTGGAGGCCATGGGCCGCCACAAGGTGGGCATCGGCCTGGGGATGCTGCTGGGAGTCGTGTGGTCACTGGCCAAGCTGGCGGTACCGATCCTCGTCGGCAAGGCCATAGACCAGGGCATCGTCAGCGGCGGCTCCCTGGTGGGCTGGTCGCTGGCCATCGTCGGGGCCGGGGTGGTGTCGGCCCTGGCCACGGGACTGCGCCGCTACGTGGCGTTCCGCAACGCCCGCCTGGTCGAGGCCGAGACCCGCGACCGGCTCTACGTCCACGCCCAGAAGCTGCACTTCGGCTTCCACGACCGCTACCAGACCGGCCAACTCATGAGCCGGGGCAACGTCGACCTCCAGCACTTCCAGAACTTCATCACCATGCTGCCGATCACCGTGGCCAACCTGCTCACGGTCTCGGTGGCGGCCCTGATCCTGCTGATCCTGGATCCGATACTGGCCTTCTTCGCCCTGGTGTCGTTGCCCCTGGCCAACTTCTTCGGGCGGCGCTTCGCCACCCGTCTCATGCCCGCGGTCCTCGGTATCCAGGAGGAGTCGGCCCAGCTGGCATCCGTCGTGGAGGAGACGGTCGGGGGTATCCGGGTGGTCAAGGGTTTCGGGGCCGAGCAGGTCCGGGCCGACGCCCTGGCCCAGGAGGCCGACGACGTCTACGACCGGGGGATGGAGGCGGCCTCGGCCCGGGCCACCTA
>DRKF01000272.1 GCA_011051915.1 Acidimicrobiales bacterium
ATAGTCAGTGTGGGTGAAGTCGAGGCGCACGATGAAGTCGTCGAATGGTTCGAGGAACCCGGTCAGTCGGAATGGGAGCGGACAGTTGTTGTGATCGACAGGCTGGCTTCGCTTGGATCGCGTGCCCGGATGCCCCTCTCACGGAGCCTGGGCGGAGGTCTGTTCGAGCAACCCGTAGAAGGAGATGAAGATGGCGAACTACTCGAGGTGGGAAGAAATCAAGAAGCACAAAGGCGAGCCTTCCGCGGAGACCCGGGCCGGGATCGAGCAGGACCTCGATCTCGGTCAGCTCATCTACGACCTGCGAATCGCGGCGGGACTGAGTCAGCGGGAGCTCGCCGAGCGAATGGGCACGACCCAGCCAGTCATCTCGAGGCTCGAGGAGGGTGGTGGTGCCAGGAACCGGATTGACACGCTCGCCCGTGTGGCTACTGCCCTCGGTCGCCATCTCGTGCTGTCGTTCCCGGCTGAGGTCCCCGACCAGCTCACGGACGCGGTCCAGGTCGCCTGAATCGCGACCGCTCCGCTGTCCAACCCCGTTTGGTCGAAGTAGCGAGTTCAGCCGAGGCAGTGAATTCAGGGGTTGGCCTGGAGGAACTGGGTGATGTTGGTTACCAGGATCTCGGGGGCGTCCTCCTGGCAGAAGTGACCGACCCCGGCCATCTCCACCACCGGGGCGTAGGGCCACAGCGAACGGAAGTCGGCGATCGCCCGGGCGGGGGGAATGGCCCGGTCCTCCATGCCCTCCAGGAGGATCGCCGCCTTGGAGGTCAGCTCGGGTACGCCGGCCGCCCCCTCGATCACGTAGTCGCGGATGCGGCCCAGGTAGGCGTCCACGGGGAACTCGTAGGCGCCGATGGCCGAGTCCGGATCGGGGAAGGGGGCGGAGTAGGCACGGATCCAGGTGTCGTCCACCGCGGCGGAGTTCCGGAAACCGATGATCTTCATCACCGAAAGCACCGTGGAACCGATGTTGCGCAGCACCTGCTCGGTGCGACCGGTGGCCAGGCCCTCACCGATCCAGCGGAACCACGGAGAGTCCGATATCTGGGGTACGTCATCGGACACCCGGCCGTACCCGGCCAGGCTGTTGGCGTAGACCATCCGCTTCACCCGGTCGGGATGGCGGACCGTGTACTGGGTGGCGATGACCCCTCCCCAGTCCTGGCCCACGAAGGTGATGTCGTTCAACTCGAGATGGTCGATCAGCGCCGCCAGGTTCTCGACGTGGGTCTGCAGCACGTAGGAGCGGTCTCGGGGGGTCTCGGACTTGCCGAAACCCATGTGATCGGGGACCACGACCCGGTTGTGGCGGCTCAGCGGTCCGATCAGGTTGCGGTACAGGTAGCCCCAGGTGGGTTCACCGTGAAGGCAGATCACCGGTTCGGCGCCGGCGGGACCCTCGTCCACGTAGTGCTGGACGAACCCGTGGCCGTCGAAGACGTTGGGAGCGAAGGGGAAGGTCCCCTCGAAGGTCTCGTGCAGCGGAATCATGGTCGTCCTCCCGAATCGGGGTCCGCCCAGGCGGGCTTCCGCTTGCCGAGATAGGCGGCCATTCCCTCCGCCGCCTCGGGTCCCTCGAACAGGGCGGCCGACAACTCCGCCGTCCAGGCCATGGCCGCGTCGAAGTCCATGGTCGGGACCCGGTTGATGAGCAGCTTGGCCGCCGCCAGGGCACCGGGTGCCCCCAGGAGCAGATCCGAGACGATGGCGTCGACGGTCGCATCCAGATCCGCGGCCGGGACGGCGTGGTTGACCAGTCCCATGCGGGCCCCCTCGGAGGCGGGGAACCGACTTCCCCGCAGGAATGCCTCCGCGGCGTCGCCTCGGGTCATGCGGGCCAGGCACAGGACCGAGATCATGGCCGGGGCCACACCGACCCTCACCTCGGTGAAGCCCATCTTGACGTCCTCGACCGCCACGGAGATGTCGCAGGCGGCGACCAGGCCCATCCCCCCGGCGACGGCGTGGCCGGCGATCCGGGCCACCCAGGGCTTGGTCGCGTTCCGGATCCGGGTGAAGATCTCGCCGGGGGCGAAGGTCTCCCCCCGCTCAGCCTCGCCACTGCGTTCGCTCAGGTCGGCCCCGGCGCAGAAAACCCGACCCTCGTTGGTGAGCACCACCACCCGGACCTCGTCGTCCTCCTCGGCCCGGGTCATGGCCGCCACCAGCTCGGAGGTGAGGGCCCGGCTGAGGGCATTGCGGTTGCCGGGGTCGGCCAGGGTGACGGTGAGAACCCCGCCGTCCAGCCGGGAGAGGACCTTCCCACCGGCCTCGGCGTTCACGGTCGACTGCCCGGCTCGGGGATGTCGGTCGGGCCCCCGGCGAAGGCCTGGGCCTTCAGCATCCAGTCCCGGGCCGAGTCGCCCACGATCTGCAGATCGGTGTCGTGGGGATGGCGGCGCTGGGTCACGACCAGGCAGAAGTCGAAGGCGGGACCCTCGACGGACTCGGTGGCCTCGGGAGGTCCGTACTCCCAGCGGCCGCCCGAGGGGGCGGCCAGCGAGACCCTCACGGGGACGTCGGGGGCCTCCAGGCCCCGGTTCACGTACGACCACTTGCGGGTGATGAAACCCAGACGGGCGATGTGGCGGAGGCGATCGGTGCCCTGTCTCTCCACTCCTACGGCATCGGCGATGTCCTGGCCGTGGGCCCAGGCCTCCATCAGCCGGGCGGTGAGGAACGACTTGGCCCCCATCGACGGCCCGTACCACGGCACCCGACTGTCGTCCTCGAGGGTGCGGGCCGCCTCGGACAGCCTGCGCCTTCCCTCCCGCCAGGCCGAGAGCAACTCCGCCGGCGTCATGGCCCGGTACTCGCCCAGGGTGAGGTCGTCGAGGGAGGTCTCCCCTCCAAGGGCCACCTCCATGAGCTCACCGACCGACTGCTTGAACGCCTCGGGATCGGTCACGGCGGTGGCCGCGGTGAGGTCGAAGTAGGTGAGGTGGGCTATCTGGTCGGCGACGGTCCAGCCCTCGCTGGAGGTGGGCTTCGACCACTGCTCTACGGTGAGTTCGGAGACCAGGTCGTCGAGGTCCCGCTGTTCGGCGAGGAGATCCTCGAGAACCCCTTCAACTCCGGTGGCTCCGCCCCCGGTGGTGTCGCTGGGCCTGTCGTTCACGCCTCCCCCTCACGCGGCCCGGGGACTTGGTACCGCCGAGCCGACAGCAGTACCGTACAGACGGCGGGTCGGAGGGGGCAACACTGGCCCCGGACCGGCAGGTACCAGACCGGGAGAAACGGGGAATCCGGTGAGCATCGGAAGCGTGTTGAGGAGCCGGCTCGACGTGCGCTCCGAGGACTACCGCCGGAATCTGGCCGCCATGCAGGCCCTGTGGGACGAGGTGGCCGAACAGCTCGCCCAGGTGCCCACCATCGGGGGAGAGCGCTACGTGAACCGCCACCGGAGGCGGGGAAAGATGCTGATCCGCGAACGGATCGAGGCCCTCATCGACCCTGACACCCCCTTCCTGGAGCTGAGCCCCCTCGCCGCCTGGGGCACCCAGGATCCCATCGGCGCCGGATCGGTGTCCGGTATCGGGGTGGTGGAGGGCGTCGAGTGCGCCATCAGCGGCTCCGATGTCACCTACCGGGGAGGTTCGGCCAACCCCACGACCGTGGCCAAGGGGGCCCGCTTCCAGGAGATCGCCCGCCAGAACCGTCTCCCGGTCATCAACCTCAACGAGTCGGCGGGGGCCGATCTGCCCCGCCAGGCCGACATATTCGTCCCCGGCGGGGCCGGCTTCCGCAACCTCACCCAGATGTCGAAGCTCGGCATCCCGTCGATCACCGTGGGTTTCGGCCCCGCCACCGCCGGGGGCGCCTACACCCCAGGGATGAGCGACTACACGGTGTTCATCAAGGAGAGGGCCTTCGCCTATCTCGGTGGGCCACCGCTGGTGAAGATGGCCATCGACGAGATCATCGACGAGGAAAGCCTCGGTGGGGCCGAGATGCACTCCCGGGTCAGCGGCCTGTCGGACTACCTGGCCGTGGACGAGATGGACGCCCTGCGCATCACCCGGGGCATCGTTCGGCACCTGAGATGGCGCAAGCTCGGCCCGGGCCCCACCGAGCCCGCCGATGACCCCCTCTACGATCCGGCCGAGCTGCTGGGCTGCGCCTCGGCCGATGTGAGGGTTCCCTTCGAGATCCGGGAGATCTACGCCCGCCTCCTCGACGGCAGCCGGTTCGAGGAGTTCAAACCCCTCTACGGCGACAAGCTGGTGTGCGGCTGGGGTTCGATCCACGGATTCCCCGTGGGGCTGCTCGGGAACAACGGAATCCTGTTCTCCGACGAATCCCGCAAGGGGGCCCAGTTCATCCAGCTCTGCAACAAGACCGACACGCCTCTGGTGTTCCTGCACAACATCACCGGGTTCATGGTGGGATCCAAGGCCGAGCGGGAGGGCATCATCCGCAACGGGGCCAAGCTGATCAACGCCGTGTCCAACTCCACGGTGCCCCACTTCAATCTGATGGTCGGGGCCAGCTACGGGGCCGGCAACTACGGCATGGCCGGACGGGCCTACAACCCCCGGTTCATATTCTCGTGGCCGAACCACCGCATAGCCGTGATGGGGCCCAAGCAGCTGGCCGGGGTGATGGACATCATCGCCCGCAACGCCGCCGCCGGACGGGGTATCGAACTCGACGAGGAGGCGGAGAGGATGCTCACCGAACGCACCGCCGCCCTGGAGGCCCAGGTGGAGGCCGAGTCCCTGGCTCTCTATGCCACCGGGCGTCTCTGGGACGACGGCATCATCCATCCCGCCGACAGCCGGACCGTGCTGGGCCTGGCCATATCCGCCGCCCACAGCAATGTCGTGGAGGGCACCAGCGAGTACGGGGTGTGGAGGCACTGATGAACGATCCGAGCCACGCCCCCGGGACCATCGGGCGCCTCCTCGTCGCCAACCGGGGGGAGATAGCGGTACGCATCGCCGCCACCGCCCGCCGGATGGGGATCGACACCGTCGGTGTCTATTCGGGTTCCGACGCCG
>DRKF01000273.1 GCA_011051915.1 Acidimicrobiales bacterium
CCGAAGATGAAGGCGTGGGAAGCCCACGAACTCCGACGGTTCCTCGAGCTCGTCGAAGACCATCCCCTCTACCCCGCGTTCTACGTCAAGGCCAACACCGGGATGCGCCGCGGTGAGCTGCTCGGCCTCACCTGGCGGGTCGTCGACTTCGACCACGCCCGCCTCTCGGTCACCCAGACCGTGACCGCCCCCGACTACAAGATCGTCGTCTCCGACGTCAAGAGCGCCCACGCCCTCCGCACCATCGACCTGGACCGGCGCACCGTCGCTGTCCTGCGGTCATGGCGTAAGCGACAGCTCGAGACCTACATGCAGGTCGGCGTGAGGGTCGACGACTCGGGGTTCGTGTTCGCCCGCCCCGACGGCTCGCCGATCCACCCCGACTACTTCTCCCAGACCTTCGACCGGCTCCTCGCCAAGCTCGACCTCCCCCGGATCCGGGTCCACGACCTGCGCCACACCCACGCCACCCTCCTCCTCAAGGACGGCGTGCCCGTCAAGGTCGTCAGCGAACGCCTCGGCCACTCCAGTGTCGCCTTCACCATGCAGGTCTACCAGCACGTCCTCCCCGGCATGCAGGCCGACGCCGCGGAGTCGTTCGGGGAGATCGTGTTCGGGTAGCGGAGTGCTCGGAAGCTCCGCAGCGCCAAGACCACCCGCTGGTAGGCTCCCTCGTCAAGAGCCAGTGCTCGCTACATCGCAACGGCAAGCAGGATCTCATGAGTCACCGTGTAGCCCTCTACCAGGTTCGGGTACGCCCGAAACGAAAGACCTCTGACTGGCTACTGCTCGGAGACTATGACGGAGCCGGAACCTGGCTTGGAGAGACTGTCAGGAATGGCCTTCGCCTGCTCAATGGATCGAGCCGGGACGGAAAGGTGGTGGCACGCTTCGAGGGCGACCTACCTGCTCTCGAACCGTCTCAGATAGGAGCGACGCTCGTCAGCGGCCGGTCCGGCGTCACATCTGTCCTTGAAAAGGCAGGCGAACCGTCCTTCGAGCGAACTCCAGACCACGTAGAGGGGATGCGGTCAGCCGCTTTGTTCTACCTACCACGCAGGCAGACTCGTGGGCGGCTTGCTGTACACGTTCCGCATGGCCGCAGCTGCAAGGGAATTCTAGAGAACGAGCTGCGCCGAGACCTCAGCCAGCGGGGCTACGTCCTCGACTTGAGCCCCATCGTTCCTCCGGACGCCCTCCGCTCCGCTGTGGAGCGAGACGCCATCGAGAAGGTGACCCTCATCAAGCATGATCCGGCCCGCTCAGAGCGGTTCAGAGACGCAGCTCGGTGGGGAACCGACGAGGTCGGCCGACTTGAACTGTCTATCCCGAGCAAGCGCAACAGGCGGCTGAGACGGGACCCTCTGCGCCGGTTCTTGGAAGATCCTTCCGATGAGAACCGTCGAGCGATCATTGAGTTCCAGGGGCTTCAATTCGACGAGGTCGCGGTGACGGTGGATCTCCCCGACGGTAGCCAACGAACGTTCTATCTGGAGCCCCGCGAGGGCGGGCATCCCATGACCATCGCCATTGATCCCGACGAGACTGATCGTCTTGGCGCGACCCCCGCTTCGCTCTCGCGAGAACTCAAGAAAGTGCTTCTGTCTGTCAAGCAGTAGTGAGCGGACCCCGGTTGTTGGTCCACCCGTTATGAGAGTTTCGGGTGGTTGTTCCGCCATTGTGGCTCTTCTCGATGAACGGGGGTTGGGTGGTTCTTCCAGGGTGGTGAGGGTGCTTTGAAGGGGGCCTGCGGCCTGGTGACTGGTGGCGGCGGGAAACGCTGCCGAGAGTGGGAGGCCGCAGGCTGTGGAGACGCTACTGGCTATGACGTCGTCGTGTTGGGACTGGAAGGGTTCCGGGTGCTGGGGGTGGTCGAGGACGCCGCCGAGCTGGTGATCACCGTCGAGACCGTCGCCGAGGAGCGGCGGTGTCCTGGGTGTGGGGGACGGGCGACGGGGAAGGGGCGACAGACGGTGGTGGTGCCGGTTGCTGCCGATGGGAGGCCGGCCGGTGCGGCTCCGGTGGCGGAAACGCCGCTGGTGCTGTCCCGACCCGGGATGTCCGAAGAAGTCGTGGTCGGAGACCCACCCCGAGATCCGCCCCCGGCGGGTGCTCTGGGAACGGGCCCGTCGGGAAGCCTGCCGGCAGGTCGGTGAGGATGCTGCCACGGTGGCGCAGGTGGCCCGAGACCTGGGGGTGTCGAGGGTCGACGATCTGGGCGGCGGTGGTCGAATACGGCACCCCGCTGGTCGACGACCTGTCCCTCGAAGGCGTCGGTCAGGTGGGCTTCGACGAGCACCGCTGGCGATGTGGCTGGCCGGAGGGGAAGTGGGCGATGATGGTCTCAGACCTCGCCGAAGGTCGGGTCGTTGAACCTCCCCGGGTACTGCGCAGGCTCCAGACCTTGGGAGGATGGAGTCATGTCAGGGCAGAGGAGGCCGGGGAGGTATCCGGTCGAGATGCGTGCTCGTGCGGTGCGGATGGTCTTCGAGGCCGAGGGGCATTGCGGGTCGCAGTGGGAGGCGATCTGTTCGATCGCTGAGAAGTTGGGGCCGACTCCTGAGACGGTGCGTCGGTGGGTTCGGCAGGTGGAGATCGATGAGGGACGTCGGCCGGGGTTGTCGACCGATGAGCGTGAACGGCTCAAACGCCTGGAGCGGGAGAACCGGGAGCTGCGCCGAGCGAACGAGATCTTGAAAGCGGCGTCGGCTTTCTTCGCGGCCGAGCTCGACGGCCCCAGGAGCTGATCATGTTCGTCGATGCGTATCGGGACCGGTTCGGGGTCGAGCCCATCTGCCGGGTCGTGCAGTTGGTCCCGTCCACCTATTGGTCGGCGAAGCGCCGACCGCCGTCGGCGAGGTCGATTCGGGATGAGCAGTTGAAGGTCGAGATCCGCCGGGTGTTCGAGGAGCACTTCTCGGTGTATGGGGCGCCGAAGATCTGGGCGCAAGATGGGTCGGGAGGGAATCCCGGTGGCCCGCTGTATGGTGGAACGGCTGATGCGTCAGATGCACCTGTCGGGGGCGGTGCGGGGCAGGCCTCGCCGAACCACGATCCCTGCCGATCCGGGTGCGGGTCGCCCTCAGGATCTGGTCGACCGGAACTTCACCGTGCCGGCTCCGAACCGGCTGTGGGTCGTGGACCTGACCTATGTGCGAACCTGGTCGGGGTTCGTGTACGTGGCGTTCGTCACCGACGCGTTCAGTCGCCGGATCGTGGGCTGGCATGCCTCCTGGTCGTTGCGTACCGACCTGGTGCTGTATGCCCTCGAGCAGGCGATCTGGGAACGCAACCGGCAAGGCGTCGACCTCGACGGTCTCATCCATCACTCCGATCGTGGCGTGCAGTACCTGTCGATCCGCTACACCGAACGCCTCGCCGAAGACGACATCGTCGCTTCGGTTGGCTCCCGCGGCGATTCGTACGACAACGCCCTCGCCGAGTCGATCATCGGCCTGTACAAGACCGAACTCGTCCGGAACCGAGCACCGTGGCGAGGCCTCGACGACCTCGAACTGGCCACCTTGGAATGGGTCGACTGGTACAACCACCGTCGACTCTTCCACGAACTCGGCCGGATCCCACCCGCCGAATACGAAGCCAACCACTACCGTCAACACGAGTCACACCACCCGGTGCCGACTCACACCACCGAGCCTGCATGAAACCCGGGGAGGTTCACGTCGACGTCCTGCAGGGTCGCTCCAGCCACAGGATGCTCCGCGTTCTTGGACGCCCACGAGCCCGACGTGCTCGATGCCGTCGAGGTGGTGTCCCCCGTCCCCGTAGCCCGGCTACCTCCAGCCCGTCTGTCGCCATCTCCCCGACGCTCGGGGCGTCCTGGACTGTTTCCACGTGATCCGCCTCGCCAACCAGATGGTCACCGAGGTGCGGCGTCGCACCCAATCGGGTGGTCCCCGAACCGTCGGGGCCGCAACGGCGACCCGCCCCCGGGGTCCGCCACACCCTGCTGAAAGCCCGCCAGCGGCTCACCGAACGGGATCACCGGCGGCTCACCGCAGCCTGGAACCACCCCGACGGAGACCGATGGGACGAGGTCCGCTGCGCCTGGTGCAAAGAACACCTCCGAAGACGTCTACACCGCCCCCACCGTCGCCGACGCCCGCCGGCAACTCCGAATCTTCTACGCCTGGACCGACGAGGTCGACATCCCCGAAGTCTCCCGCCTGGCCCGCACCGTGCGCATCTGGGAAGACGAGATCGTCGCCTACCACACCACCGCAGGGGCCTCCAACGGCCGCACCGAAGCCCACAACCTCATCATCGAGAAACTCCGCCGCCTCGGCCACGGCTACCGCAACTTCACCAACTACCGGCTCCGCCTCATGCTCCACACCGGCGTCAAATGGCACACTCCCCCAACCATCAAGCTCCCAGCCCGCACCCACCGCCCCCCGATGGTCGCGTAGAGCCGCCATTGTTGAGCGTACTCGGTGGGGGTGAGCATCCCGAGGGTGGAGTGGGGTCGGTGCTCGTTGTACTCGGTTGTCCAGTCGGCGATGAGGAGTTGGGCTTCGAGGAGGGTGTCGAACTGCTCGATGGCGAGGAGTTCGTCGCGCATCCGGGAGGCGTAGGACTCGACCTGGGGGTTCTGCCAAGGGGCGCCGGGATCGATGTAGGCGGTGCCGGTGTCGGTGAGGGGGCACCAGTCTTGGAGGGCTGCGGCGGTGAGCTCGGGGCTGTTGTCGCAGCGAATGAACCGGGGGTGGGTGCCTTGTTCTGCGATGATCTTGTCGAGAACTCCGACGGTGGCGTCGGCGTCGATCGAAGAGGCCACCAGGTCGGCCAAGCGGCTCTCCGGGTGTGTTCGTCGACGACGTGGAGGATCTTGATGGTCCTCCCTGTGGCGGTGACGTCGAAGAGGGAAATCGAGCGCCCAGGGTCGGGATGGGTCGCCGTCAGCCGGCCTGTCGGCATCGTCGAGTCGCCGAGGCGTTGCCGCTTCCGCTTCGTTGCGGGCACCCGGAGGCCTTCTTCGCGCCACAGCCGCTGGATCTTCTTGCGGCCCACCCCGCCAGCCCTCCCGGACCGCCACGGTGTGCGCCCGTCGGTATCCCCAGCGGGGATGCTGCTTGGCGAAGTCCCCCAACCCAGGACCGCAGATCCCGGTCCGGGTCCGCCTCGGCTGGGGTGTGGCGCTGGGTGGAGCGGTGCTGCCCGACGATCCGGCACGCCCGCCCCAGCGCACAACCCCAGCCGATCCTGCAGCATCCAGACGGCTCGGCGTCGCTGCGACGGGCTCACCAGTTTCCCTTCGCGATCTCCCCGACGGCGTCGATCTCGAGCTCCTTGTCCGCCACGGTCTTCTTCAGGCGCCGCCACTCCCTCTCCAGCTCCTCCAACCGCTTCGCATCAGCAGCCTTCAAGCCGCCGTACTGGTTCCGCCACCGGTGGTACGTCGCCTCCGACACCTCCAGATGCCGGGCCACCGCCACCAGATCAGCGCCCTCGGCCCCCAGCCGGTCCACCTCTCGCAGCTTCCGGACGATCTGCTCCGGCGTATGCCGTCGTCGTCGTCCCATCGCGATGAACCTCCTTCACCCACCATTGTGGGCAACAGGCTCTCATCACGAGTGGACCAATCTCAAGGGGTCACGCCAGTAGGACCGATGCGAGCGAAGTGAAGCAACTGGGAAAGCGGACACCGTCCCGAATCCGGCCCACGTGTCGCTCCCCCCTCGTAGGATCAAGACCATGGGTCTGAGACACGACAGCAAGATCGACCCCACACCGATCATCAAGGGGCACTTCGCCGCCTTCGCTGGCAACAACCACAAGGGATGGGTCCGGGACCTGACCGAGCAGATCGCCCTGCCAGCAGTTGGTGGCTTCCTGGCGTGGTTCTTCGGATTCAGCATCTCGGCGGCAACCGGAGCAGCGATCCTCACCGTTACCGGCCTCTTCGCTGCCTTCCTTTTCCAACTCAGCATCCAGCTCCTAGATCGAAGCGCGACTTGGTCGGAGAGCCATCCTGCCCCTGGACAGCATACGAGCGAGTACGCCAGCCTCCTAGAGGAACTCAGTGCCAACACGGCATACGCAGTACTAGTGGCCGCACTCACTCTCGTGGCAGCCTTCGGTGCGAGCATCGCCCAGGACGGTTGGGCGGAGACCTTCCTGACTTCCGCGACCGTTGTCCTACTCCTTCATCTCGCCACGACGCTCCTTCTCGTGTTCAGGAGAGTGTTCCTATTCACCCGAGCTCGACTTGTCGCCGCAAGAACGGGCACGACCCAAGGCGACAACTAGACAGTCGCCTGGCAACTCGAGCAACGACAGCTCCGTTAGAAGATCCGTTAGAAGTTGGGCCCTCCGGCGGCCCGGCCGCTCCCCCGGAAATGGCAGAAGCCCTTGCGCTGCAAGGGCTTCCGTTCGTAGCGGGGGCGGGATTTGAACCCGCGACCTTCGGGTTATGAGCCCGACGAGCTACCAGACTGCTCCACCCCGCGTCGGTACGACGGCAGTCTACCACCGTCGAGATCCTCAACGTCCAACGGGCGACGGGTATTCCCGGTCAGGCCCCGGTGCCGCCGTCGGTGCCGAGGAGCAGCCGGTTCGCCTCGGCGACCGCCTCCCGGGCCTCCTCGACCTTCTCGGCATAGGTGGCCAGATCCCCCCGGCGCAGGGCGAGGTCGGCGTCGAGGAACGCGGCTTGGGCCTTGGCGAGGAGCTCGGCGATCTGGTCCTCCACCGAGCCGACCGGCGGCTCCCCGCCGTCGTCGGGCGGCGTCTCCACCTTCCCGAAGACCTTGGCGAGGGCCTCGTCGAGGGAGTCGGCGATCTCGATCTCCCCGGCGTAGGAGACGACGACCCGCTTGAACTGGGGGATGCCGCTCTCCGACGCCCCGCCTCCCGACGCCTGGATGTAGATGGGTTGGACGTACAGGAGCGACTCCTCGATGGGCACCACGAGCATGTTCCCCTGGATCACCTTCGAGCCCTGCTGGCCCAGGAGCGTGAACTCCGCGGAGATCGTCGGGTCCTGGTTGATGAAGTCCCCGACCTGCCCCGGTCCGTCGATCTGCGAATCGGCGGGGAGGGAGAAGTCGATGAGCTCCCCGTACTCCTTCAGCGGTCCCGACTTCGCCACCATGAACGCCACCATGTTCGGCCGATCCCTCGGCGTGAAGGGCTGCATGAGGAGGAACGACAGCTCCTCCTCCCCCGGCAGCTTCATGAGGAGGTAGTAGGGGAGCATCGGGTGGAACGACTTGCCGGAAGAATCCTGGAAGGTGCCCCGCAGCTTCGGCCTCGGCGAGTTCGACGGATCCCGGGCGATCTGCCAGGGATCGACGCCGGAGAAGAACTCCCGAGGGTCGGTGACGTGGTAGAGCCGGTAGATGTCCGTCTGGACCCGGAAGAGGTCCTCGGGATAGCGGAGGTGCTCGATGAGCTCCTCGGGCATCTCCGACGCCGGGCGGAACACCCCGGGGAACACCCGCTGGTTCATCTGGATGAGGGGATCCTCCGGGTCGATGACGTAGAGGGTCACGTCACCGTCGAAGGCGTCGACGACGGCCTTCACCGAGTTGCGGATGTAGTTGAAACCGTTCGGGAGTCCGGGGCCGTCGTTGAGCCGGGAGGTGTCGGCGCGGGCCGAGTACGGATACCGATCCGTGAGGGTGTAGAGGTCCATGACCCACTTGATCCGGCCGTCGACGATCACCGTGTAGGGATCGGCGTCGGCGTAGAGGAAGGGGGCGAGACGCCGCACCCGGTCCCGGATGTTCCGCACCATGAGCACCTTCGAGTCGGGGGTGAGCTGCCCCGAGATCAAGGTGTCGAGGTCCCCGAACCGGAGCGACCAGGCGAGTCGCCGGAAGAACCCGCCGAGGGGGACCCCGCCCTCGCCGTCGTAGGAGTTGTGCTGCACGTTCGCTCCGGCCGTGCCGATGGGGAAGTCGACCTCGGGCTGGCGGGTGCCGACGATGACGAAGTTCGAGGTCGCCGAGTCGGCGAAGTAGATCCTCGGCTGGGTGATCTCGAGGTCCGGGTCGCCGGTGAGGTTGACGGGCGGGATGTCCCGGACCAGGAGGTCGGGCTTGCCCTCGGTCGTCACGTCGTTGGCCGGAGAGAGCACGGCACCGAAACCGTGGGTGTAGACGAGATGCTCGTTCACCCAGCCCGGCTCGGGGATGTTGAACTCGTCGAGCTGCCGGGCGGCGATCATCACCTGGGTGAGGTCGTCCCCGATCCGGTAGCGGTCGACGTCGACGTCGGTGATGTCGTAGTAGGTGCGGATGTTCTGGAGCTGCCGGTAGGTGATGAGGAGCACGCCGGGGTCCCACAGCCGGATGTTCCCGATGGTGTCCTGGTTCTCCTCGAGATCGGCGGCGGTGAGGTCGTTCGTCGCCGCGAAGGGCCGCACCTCGACGTCCGACAGCCCGTAGGCCTCCCGGGTGAAGCGGATGTTGTGGGCGACGTAGGGCGCCTCCTTGTTCACCTCGTCGGGCAGGACCCGGAACCGCTGGATGAGCGCCGGGTAGATCCCTCCGACCCCGATCGACGTGACGAGCCACAGCGCCACGGCGACGATCGGCAACGTCCATCCCTGGAACCGGAGGTTGACGACGAGGATCACCGCGGCGACGAGGGAGATGATGATGAGGAGGTTGAGGGCGGGGATCTGGGCGTTGACGTCGGTGAAGCTCGCCCCGAAGACCCGGCCTCGGCTCGAGGAGAGCAGGTCCCACTTGTCGAGCTGGTACCCGACGGCCTTGAGGAGCACGAGCCCTCCGAGGAGCAGGGAGATGTGGGCCTTCACCGCCGGGTTCGTCCGACCTCCGGGGCGCTGGACCGCGATCCCACCGTTGAGGTAGTGGACGGCGACGACGATGAGGGTGAGGACGAGGAGGAGCTGGAAGAACCAGCCGAAGACGTCGCGGAAGAGGGGGACGTCGAAGACGTAGAGGCTCACGTCGTGGCCGAAGATGGGGTCTTCGATGCCGAAGGCGCCGCCGTGGCGGAACCGCAGCCAGTCCTCCCACCAGGCGCCGGCGCCGAGGCCGATGAGGATTCCGAAGAACGCCGAGACGCCGGCCCGGACCCGGGCCGCCCTCGGCTCCATCCACTCCTGGAACCGTTCGAGGAGCTCCTCGTCGGGGCTCCCGGCGATGAACCCGCCCCGGGGCGAGAGCTGGTCGACCACCCACAGGTTGACGAGGAAGAGCCCGAAGGCCACCGCCGTGGCCACGGCGACGAGACCGACCCGGGTCACCACGAGGGTCGTCCACACCTGGGGATGCCCCATCGCCTCGTACCACAGGTAGTCCGTCCACAGGGTGGCCACCCACCGGCCGAAGACGAGCACGACGAAGGCCACCCCGGCGAGCACCGAGAGCGCCTGACGGGCACGGGACCGGGGAGGGGGAGGCGGAACCTCGCGGCTGATCACGTCGAGGATGCTACCGAGCCCGGGGCTCGGCGGGCACGGGCACCACGACGCACCCGCAGTCGAGGCCGCCCGGTGGGATCACCGTCCCCGTCGGCGGGCCGTCGTCGCCTCGCCAGGGTCCCAGCCCGGCGGGGCAGACCCCGCAGGTCACCCCGGTCGCCACCACCTCGAGGGCCACGTCGCCGAGGGCACGGGCGGCGGCCACCATCCCCTCGTGGTAGGCACGATGGGCGAGCCGCCGCACCCGCCGCTCGGCCTCGTCGGTGCGCCACGAGCGGAAGACGCGACTCGCCGTCGACGCGAGCTCCCGGGCGCCCGCCTCCGCCGTCCGTGCCCGACCGAGGGCCTCGGCGACGGCGCGTCGCAGCTCGTCGCCGAACCCGGCGAGGACCTCGGGGTCGGCGACCCGACCCTCGACGTTCCCCGGGGCCCGTCCCAGGAGCTCTCCGAGGGCGGCGGCACCCTCGGCGTGGGCGGCGACGTCGAGGTCGCCGAGGATCCCGGCGAACCCGTCCCCGACCCCCGCCTCGGGCATCCACGACGCATCGAGGCGGAGGCGTTCGAGGGCTTCGTTCTGGAGCTCGACGAGGATCCGCTTCGCCGCTCGCAGCGCCTCGTTCTCGACGGGGAGGAGACGCCGGTCCCGCACCTCGAAGGGATCGAGGCCGACGACGGGAGGAGCCGGCGACTCGCCGAC
>DRKF01000274.1 GCA_011051915.1 Acidimicrobiales bacterium
CACGGCCGTGGTCGTGCTGTTCGACCACGAGGAGATCGGCTCCACCTCCTACTCGGGGGCCGCCGGAGCCCTGCTCCCCTCCGTCCTCCAGCGTCTGGTCGCCTCCCGGGGCGGTTCGAGCGCCGATCTGCACCGGGCCGTCGCCGCGTCGTGGTGCCTGTCGGTGGACGGGGCCCATGCCACCCACCCGAACTACGTCGACCGGCACGAGCCCGGCCACCACATCTCGCTGAACGGTGGTCCGGTCGTCAAGATCAACGCCAACCAGCGCTACGCGACCGACGCCGTCGGCCAGGCCCTGTTCGCCGACGTGTGTGAGCAGGCCGGGGTGCCCCTCCAGATCTACTCCCACCGCAACGACATTCCCTGCGGTTCGACCATCGGACCCCTCACCGCCGCCAACCTCGGCATGGCCACCATCGACGTGGGCGCTCCCCAGCTCTCCATGCACTCCGCCCGGGAAATGGGAGGAGCGGCCGATCCCGCCATGCTCACCGCGGCCATCGGGGCGTTCCTGAACCACGAGAGCTGACCAACGGCGCCCTCCCTCCCGACGGGGGAGGGGGACTGAACCTAGGTGGTCGACCGGAGAGCCACCCGCGGATACAGGTGGGTGCTGTCGTTGAAGCGACGCAACACCCAGCGGTCCGGAGTCACGACTATGTGGCTGACCGAGCAGTTGTCGGCCCCGGCGAAGGCGAACGACTCGCCTCCGGTGGCGTGGGCGCACAGGGCACCGATCACCCCGCCGTGGCAGAACACGGCCACCACCTCGTCGGGGTGTCTCGCGGCTATCCGTCCTACGGCGGCACTGGTCCGGGCGGCGAAGACGTCGTCGGGTTCGGCGTTGGGGATCACGTCCCAACGGCGCTCGGCCACTATCCGGGCGTAGAGGGGATCGCCCTCGGCCGCCTTCTGACGCAGCAGTCCACCCTCCCAGTCCCCCAGATGAACCTCCCGGAGGTCGGCGTCGACCACGGGTTCGAGGCCGAGTCTGGCGACCAGAGGAGCCGCGGTCTGATGGGTCCGGCGCATCGACGACGTGTAGATGGCGGTGATCGGCTCGTGCTCGAGGCGCCGGGCGGCCACCTCGGCCTGTTCCACACCGTTGGGGGCCAGTCCCGGGTCTCCCTGACCGTCGAGCAGGGGGAAGGACTCGCCGGCCACCAGCGGCTCCGACGCCCCGTGACGCACCAGGAGAATCTCGCAGGATCCGGGAGGTGGTTCGAAGCGTTTCTGGGCGAAGCTGGGCCGGTTCGTGGACCGGTTCGGGGGAATCGTCATGGTCACCCTATGTACAGCAGATCGACCGCCCGCTCCCCATCGGTGAGGCTCCCCGACACGTCACCCAGGGCGGTGGCCGCCCCGAAGGAGAAGACCTCGCCCCGATCGCCCAGGACCAGGTATCCGCTCCCGTCGGCCCGGCCCCTCACCCTGAGCACCTCGGGCAGGTCGGCGGCGGGGGTGTCGGGAAGCAGGCCCCTGATGCTGCCGTGGAACGGCACGTCGAAGGCGAACACCCCGCCGTCGGAGGCCACCAGCCAGTAGCCGGAGGGCCCCACGGCGAAGGACACCACCGGCTCATCCAGCACCAGACCACCCGTGGAGCCGTGGAACACCGCGTCGCCGAAGGAGAACACCCCGCCGTCGCGTGCCACCAGCCAGTAGCCGTTCCCCGAGGGGGTCACCGCCATGTCCACCACCGGGGCGTCGAGCACCAGACCACCCGTGGAGCCGTGGAACACCGCGTCGCCGAAGGAGAACACCCCGCCGTCGGAACCCAGGAGCCAGTATCCCCGGCCGGTTCGTGTGGGGGCCATGGCCACTATCGGGCCCTTCAATGCCAGATTCGAGGCGTCGCCGAAGTGCCGGGCGTCGCCGAACTCGGAGACCCGTCCATCCCCGTCCACGATCCAGTAGCCGGCACCCGACGCGGTGGGAGCGCCTGCCACGGCCCGTCCGGCGACACCACCAAGGTTCTCCACCCCTCCGACCGGAACGACCCGACCGGCGTCGGTGAGTATCCAGTAGCTGCCCGAAAGGGCCTGGGAATCGACACCCTCCAGAGGTAAGCGGGGGTCGGCACCGGCGTCGGCCACTATCCCGGCCACTCCACCGGGGCCGTCACCTCCGACGAAACGGACGGTGAACTCATGGGTGGACTCCGGCGACAGCCCACCCCACTCGTAGGTACGGGTCGATCCGTCGAGGGACACCTCGGCCCCGCCGTCGATGGCGATCCTGACCTCGTCCACCGGTACGTCACTTCCGACCGGGTCGTCCCAGTGCAGCACCACTCCCCCGGGCACCGGATCGGCCCCCAGTCCGGTGGGCGCTCCCGGCAGGAGCTCGCCGACCGCGGCACTGGCCTGATCGGTGAAGGACCCGAGTACCCCGGGGGCCAGCAGTGCCGCCACCCTGACGGTGACCTCCGATCCCGCCGGGGAGCGCTCGACCACGAAGGGGGAGGCGGCCACCTGGTCGCGGGTGGCGGAATCGGTTTCCACCACGTATCCCACCGCTCCCGCCACCGGATCCCAGGCGACGACCACCTCGTGGGCACCCGGCGACACCGTAAGTCCACCGGGTCGGGCCTCCGGCAGGGCCACAGCCGAGCGGTTGTCGGTGAAGTCCACGGCCCGGACTCCGTACTGGGCGGGGGTGTCGGGATCCAGGAACGGCAGAGTCGAAACCGCCACCGCCACCGGCCCGGGGGAATCGGGGGCCGCCACCGCGGCCACGGGCACACCGTCGCGGGTTATCTCGTACTCCCTCACGTCGAAGGAGGGCGAGGGCTGCCAGGTGAAGGCGACTGTGCCGTCGGCGGAGGTGACGACGGAAACCGTGGTCGGGGGGCTGGGGGCGGCGGTGTCGTAGGCCCCGACCGCGGCCGCCGGGTCGATCAGCCCGTAGCCGTAGACGGGATCGCGGCCCGGGTCGCCGAGGTCCGTGGCGGTGGACGTGAGGGTCGACCGGATGTCCGCCACCGATGCGGCGGGGGCAGCCTCCCGCATGAGCGCCAGTGTCGCCGCCACATAGGGCGTGGCCATGGAGGTGCCGCTGAACGTGCGGTAGGTACCGGTGGTGGATCCCCCCAGCGACAGAACCCCCACCCCGGGCCCCGAGATGTCGATGAACGAACCGACCGTGGAGCGGAACCAGTGCTCACCTCCCGAGTCGGTCGCTCCCACCGACAGCACGGTGGGGTAGGCGGCGGGAAACCATGTCCGGTTGTCCCCCGCCCCGTTGTTTCCGGCGCTCGCCACCACCGCAACCCCTCGGGACTCGGCCTCGCCGATCGCCAGTCGCAGGGAGGTGCTGTCGGCGATGGTCCCCAGCGAGACGTTGATCACGTCGGCTCCGTGGTCCACGGCCCACAGGATCCCCCGGGCCACGTCGGCCACCGAGCCCGAACCCGAGTCCGGAAGGACTCTGATCGGTTGCACCTTCACACCGGGTGCCGCTCCCCGTATTCCCACCCCGTTGTCGGGCCGGGCGGCGAGTATCCCCGCCACGTGCGACCCGTGGTCGGCTCCCGAGGTCGCCCGGTCGGGGGCCGACACGTCGAAGGCACGGTCCTCGACGAAGTCCCAGCCGTCCACCAGGGCCCCGACCAGGTCCTCGTGTCCCGCCGCCACCGCGGTGTCCACCACCGCCACGATCACCCCCGAACCGTCGTGATCGGCGTTGACGGCCTCGAAGGGGAATCCGTCGAGCACCCACTGCCTCGACCTCAGCGGATCGGAGTCGATGCTGGCCGTTCCGTCGGGTTCGAGAGCCAGGAGCTCGCCCTCCGATGCGGCTTCGGTGGCGAAACGCACGGTGTCGGCCAGGCCGTCCACCTCACCGGAGATGATCTCCAACTCGCCGTCGACCCTCACCACCGCCACCAGTTCGGGGGACGACTCGACAGCGGTCGACGGGCCGGCAGTCGACGGGGCAGGGGGGACGGGCGGTGCCGGGAGCCCACCGCTGACCGTGGACGCGCCGGCGGGGACCGGCATCACCCCGGAGAACAGGGACAGGGAGATCGCCGCCAGCGCGGCCCGCACGGTCAGGGTCAAGGTGACCACGGTAGTCACCGGTTCCGACGGCGTCACCCCCCGGGCACACCCTCGACTCCGGGACGGGATCAATCGATGTAGGCGGCGAGGGCGGCCCGCAGGACCATTGCCGTGGCGTCCGACGTGTCGAACCCGGTGTCGCCGTGCCGCTCGAGAATGCGCAGCGCCTCGGCCGGTCGACGGGGATCGAGCACCTTGACGGAGACATCCTCGAGAATCCCGGCCAGCCACTTCGGCCGACCCGAGGCACACACCGTCACCGGCTGTTCGAGGCCCGAGAGATGGGCCGCCTGGCGGACGAAATCACCGGCGTAGTCGGCGGGTCGGATGTCGTGGGCCAGCTCGACGAGGGCCCACGGGTCGGGGGAATGCGGGGAGCCGGGCACGGAGAGTTCGACCAGCATCGGATCGGCCGGGCCCACGCCTCCGCCGTAGAAACCGGGCCCGTCGGCCAGTACCGCACCCCTGACCTCCCGGGGACGGGCCCCCGCCAACTGCAGGGCCACGTAGGCACCCAGCCCACGACCGGCCAGGGTGGCCTCCCCCAGATGTCCCAGGGCGGCGTCGGCATCACTCATGAGGACCTCGGGTGTGTATCCACCCCCCCGGGGAACGGTGGAACTGCCGTGACCGGTGAAGTCCAGTCCCCACACGGGTCCCGGCCACAGCTCGGCCCAGCTCGGAATCCGGCTCGGGGTGGCCTCACCGAGGCCGTGCAGCAGCAGCAGGGCTCGTCCTCGACGACCCCCCTCGGACAACCGGTGGAGGGCCAGTTCGACCCTCATGTGGGGGAGGATCACGGTCTCCACCGAATCCCCGGATCCACCCGGCTCCCCCGGCCCGACTTCGGGGGCCCCCTCGGTTCGGTCGTTGTTCACAGGACCTCCCCGAGGAACTCCAGGACCAGGCCGGCCACTTCGACGGGACGCTCGATGTGGACGAAATGTCCGGTGTCGGGGAGGGTGACCAGGCGCCCACCGGGCGGCAACCGACCCTCCAGATCCTCCGGAGTGGTCCCCCACCCCATCTCCTCCTGAACCAGTCCCAGGACCCCCAGGAACGGAGGTGTCACCCCGGCCAACCGGTAGAGCATCCACTCCGGCCTCCACGGGCCGAAGCCTCCGAACCTGAGGGCCGGGTCCAGCTTCCAGCGCCACCCCTCGGAGTCGTGCCTGGCCCCGACCGTCACCAGGAAACGCAGCCACTCCATGGGAAGTCGGGGATTCATGCGGCCGCGGCGGGCCGCCAGCTCGTCGAGTGTCCCCGGACGTCGTTCCAGCTCCCGGGCCCGACGTCGGTGGTCCAGCCAGCCGGCCAGATCGTCGGCCAGCATCCGGGTGCGCTCGTGATCGGCCACGTCGGGGTGGGGCCGCTTCGAGGGCAGACCGTCGAGGTTCACCAGAGCCGAGCAGAGGTCGGGGCGGCACCCGGCCAGGGTCGTGAGCAGACCGCCACCCTTGCTGTGACCCACGAACACCGCCGGCCGGTCCGACGTGGAGCGGATCACCGCGACCGCGTCCCTCAGGTCGGAGTCCCAGGTGGAGGAGAACGCCCAGGCCGAGTCCCCGTGGCCCCGCTGGTCCCAGGCCACCACCCGGTAGCCGCCCTCGGCCAGCAGGGGACCGAATCGGCTGAACGTGGCGGCGAAGTCGAAGCCTCCGTGGGCCAGCATCAGGGGAGGGGCGTCCTCGGCCCCCCACTCGATGACGGCCAGATCGATCCCGTCCGCGGTGACCCGACGCCGTCGGTCGGGGGCTCGGACACCCTCGACCGCGGCCAGGACCTCGGCGATCTCATCGGCTTGTCCGCTCAACGAATCCCCCTCCTGAGAGGCGAACCACGACCTCGGGTCCGCGGCGGCCGAAGCTACCCAACCACCGGGCCCGGGCCACCTTCGGGACACCCGGTGTGACCTATTCCACATTTCCCGACGGGAATCGGGAACCGATCCCGATGGTCCGGACGTTGGGTGAGCGATGGGTGAGAACAACGAGAACCAGAAGAACGCCGACAGCGCCGGGACGGGCGAGAGCCGGACCCTGAGGATGCGACGACGACTGGCCGGGATCCTCGGCGCCGCCGTGGCCCTGGGCACCACCGAGCTGATGGCCGGGATATTCGAGCCGGTGCCGTCACTGGTGGGAACCGTGGGCGAGGCCGTCATCGACCTCTCCCCGTCCCGACTGGTGAAGTTCGGCATAAGGACGTTCGGCACCAACGACAAGCTGGCGCTGGGTGTCGGGATCGTCATCATCTCCGTGCTGGCCGGAGGTGCCCTGGGCCGGGCCGCCGCCCGTCGCTGGTGGGTGGCTCCCCTGGGATTCGCCGCTTTCGGTGCCGTCGGCCTGGCCGCCGCCGCCCGGGATCCCCTGGCCTCCACCGGCTGGGCCCTGCTGACGATCGCCGTGGCCTCCGCCGTGGGCCTGTTCACCCTGTACCGGATGCTCGCCGTAGCCGACTCGGTGCCCGAGACCGTGGGCACGATCGACATAGCCCGCAGTGCCGCGGCCGACGCCGGCCGGCGCCGATTCGTCCTCACGGCCACCGCGGCATCGGCCGCGGCGATCATCGCCCCCGCCCTGGGGCGGCGGCTCAGGCAACGCTTCAACGTGGAAGCGGCCCGGTCCGACGTGGTGCTGGCCACCCCGACCCAGGGGTCCGCCGCCACCGCCACACCGGTAGCCGCCACGACCGGGCTGGAAGTGGAGGGACTGTCCCCCCTGGTCACTCCCAACTCGGACTTCTACCGCATCGACACCGCCTTCCTCACCCCTCAGGTGGACCCCTCGGGCTGGACGCTCAAGATCAGAGGCGAGGTGGACAACCCCTTCGAGCTCACCTTCGACGAGCTGCTCGAGATGGCCACCCACGAGGCTCCCGTCACCCTCACCTGTGTCTCGAACGAGGTGGGTGGTGATCTGATCGGGAACGCCGTGTGGACAGGCGTCCCCCTGGTCGACCTGCTGGACCGGGCCGGGGTGAGACCGACCGGCACCCAGGTGGTTGGACGCTCCGTCGACGGATTCACCGCCGGGTTCCCGACCGATCTCGCCTACGACGGGCGGGAGGCCATGGTCGCCGTGGGCATGAACGGCGAACCCCTCCCCATTCCCCACGGCTTTCCGGCCCGGCTGGTGGTGGCCGGAGTCTACGGCTACGTGTCAGCGACCAAGTGGCTGGACGCGATCGAGCTGACCGATTTCGATTCGGTCGACGGCTACTGGATTCCCCGAGGTTGGTCGAAGCTGGGTCCGATCAAGACCCAGTCCCGGGTGGATGTTCCCCGCGACCGCACGACCATCACCGCCGGAATGGTGCCGGTGGCCGGGGTCGCCTGGGCCCAGAGCCGGGGGATCGAACGGGTGGAGGTCCAGATAGACGACGGACCCTGGGTGGATGCCGACCTCGGCGACGAACTGTCGATCAACACCTGGCGGCAGTGGCTGCTCCCCTGGAACGCAACCCCCGGCCGTCACGAGATCAGAGTTCGGGCGACGGACAGCACCGGCATGGTCCAGCCGATGGAGCACCAGCCTCCCCGGCCCGACGGGGCCACGGGCTACCACCAGGTCACCGTGCAGGTCGAGGAGGCCTGATTCCCTCCCCCACCCGGGTCGACCCGCTGACGTCAGCCCTCGTCGGACTCGGGTATGACCGCCACGGGCGCCTCGGCGTGGGTCGTCACGTGGTGGACCGCGGTCCCCAGAACCGACAGTACCCTGCGGCCGCGGTGGTGGCCCAGGACCACGAGTGAGGCGTCGCTGCTCATGTCGGCCAGTACCTCACCCACGAATCCCTCGGGGGCGGCCACCTGGTAGTCGACCTCGAGTCCCTCCCGCTCACAAAGCCCCGAGACGATCTGGTCCAGTCTCTCCAGAGCGGACTCCTGGAGCTTGGCGTAGTCGATCACGGGCACGTCGGCCGGGCCACCGATCATGGTGTAATCGCTGTAGATGGGCATCGGTTCGAGCACCGTCGCCGCCACCAGACTGCGCTTCTTGGCCGCCGCCCAGCGCACGGCCCACACCAGGGCGTTGTGGGTGGAACCGGCCGGACCAACTCCCACGATCACCGGTCCGTCGGGGGTCGGGTTGTCCTTGTCGACGATCACGACGGGGCGTGAGCTGTGCACGATCAGGTAGTGCCCCACATGACCGAGTGTCCGCGGCAGGAACTTGGAGTGTCCGTGCCTCCCGGCCACGATGACGTCGGCGTCGACCTCGTCGGCCACGGTCACCAGAGCATGGCCCGGCTCGTCCTCGAGCAGGTGGGTCACGACGTCGGCTCCCGATCGACGCAGGTCCTCCGTCCACTCGCCCTCCAGCTGGGCCCGGTAGCTCTCCACGATGACCGACCAGTCGAACTCCACTGAGGCCCAACCCAGTCCCTCGACCGGCGAGACCGCGGAGAGCACATGTATCTCGGCTCCCGGATCGGACTCCGAACTCACCCACCTGAGGGCGGCGGAAGCGGAATCCGAACCGTCGACACCAACCACTGGACGCTGCATCTGGCTGCCCTTCTGAAGAACCGTACGTCGAAACGACCAACGGACTGAACGCTATCGTCCGGGCGGCGCGCGGCCGACCGCCCGGGCCGACCGGGTGGAGTGCACAGTTAATCCCCGGGCCACAGCCGAGGGTGTCACCAGTGGTGCCCGGCCGCCAACCACCCCGGCGGGAGTCACCATCTGACCGGGCCGGCCCGGCCGGTCGGGCCCGGTGGGAGTCCCGCCTCAGCCGGCGCTGGGGGTCGGACGGGGGGCGACGGGCCAGACATAGCCCAGTTCGTAGCGCCACAGGGCCCCGCAACCCAGGCAGTTCCACGCCACGAAATCGTCGAAGTCCCTGATCAGGAAGTCGCGGCCGCCACACCCCGGACATTCGTCGACCGGTCCGAGGTGATGGACAATCGGGTCGGCGTTGGTGGGAGAATCGACACCGGTGGAAGTCCCAGAACCGACCACATCTGATAACAGATGTGAGGTTTCAGATTCCGAATCCGAGGTACCCATGCCACGACCTCCCGTTTCCCGGCCCGATCCTAGGATCAATGGGACCGAATTGGTAGGCGCCCCCGGGGAAGAGAATGGCTGACAGTCCCTGGACCTTCTCCGGTGAGAGCCCCGGGATCAGCGGCACGGATTCGGTGACGCTGGTGGACGGTACGACGTTCGTCGTGGGCGACCACGGCGGCGATCTGCTGACCGGAACCCACCAGGGACTCTTCCTGCTGGACACCAGGGTGCTGTCGCACTGGGTGCTGACGGTCAACGGCAACCGCTGCGAACCCCTGACGGTCATCCCCAACGGTCCGTTCTCGGCCACCTTCGTGGGGAGGATCGGCCACGGTGGCACCATCGACAGTCCCCTCACCGTCATCCGCCGCCGCCACGTGGGCCGGGGGATGAGGGAGGACATCGAGATCCGCAACCACGGACTGGAGACCCTGGAACTCACCGTGGAGCTGGAGTTCGGATCGGACTTCGCCGGGCTGTTCGACGTCAAGGCCTCCCGCACCGCCGACCGGGCCCCCTCGATCCCGGCCCTCACCGGCTCCCGCGCCGTGGTGAACCCGACCGACGTCGAGGACTCCCTGGTCGACGCGACAGTCGTCGAGTTCGAGGACGCTCCCACCGGATCCTCCGGCGGTGTGGCATGGCCCATCGGGCTGGCTCCGGGGCAGGCCTGGCGAACCTGCATCGAGGTGGGAGTCGTCCGTGACGACACCCACGTCCGGCCCGGCCATCTCTGCGGCGAGGCCGTCGGCGAGGCCATACCGGTGTCCCGCCTGGAGAGCTGGCGGCGTCGCGCCCCCCGCGTCCACACCGACGATCCCCCGTTGGGGCGGGCCGCGGTGAGGGCCCTGGAGGACCTGGGCGCCCTGCGGATCTTCGATCCCCATGACCCCGAGAGGGTCGTGGTGGCCGCCGGTGCGCCCTGGTTCATGACCCTGTTCGGGCGGGACTCGCTGATCACATCGTGGATGGCCCTTCCGGTGGATCAGGATCTGGCCCGTGGGGTGCTGTCGTCCCTGGCCGAGGCCCAGGGCGCCCGTACCGAACCCAACACGGAGGAGGAACCCGGGAAGATCCTCCACGAGGTCCGCTTCGACCGGACGAGCACCCGGCTCCTGGGGGGATCGAACGTCTACTACGGCACCGTGGACGCCACCCCCCTGTTCGTGATGCTGCTGGGTGAGGTGTCCCGGTGGACCGGTGATCTGGACCTGGTGAACCGGCTCCTACCCGCCGCCGACGCGGCCATTCGGTGGGTGATCGACCGAGGCGAGCGCGACCCGTCGGGATTCGTGACCTACGAACGCAGCCATCCCGGTGGACTGGAGAATCAGGGCTGGAAGGACTCCTGGGACGGCATCCGGCGGGGTGACGGTTCCGTCGTCAGGGGCAGGATCGCCCTGTGCGAGGTCCAGGGCTACGCCTTCGCCGCCTACCGGGCCCGGGCGGAACTGGCCCGAACCCTCCGGGACGACCGTACCGCGACGGAGATGGACGCCCGGGCCGAAGACCTGGCCCGCCGTTTCGAGGACGCATTCTGGCTCCCGGAGCAGGGCTGGTACGCCGTCGGCCTGGACTCCGACGACGCTCCTATCGAC
>DRKF01000275.1 GCA_011051915.1 Acidimicrobiales bacterium
CCGAACTCCCCTCTACCGGAGTGTGCAGATGACTGATGCCACCGCCATGATCATCGGAGCCGAACGGCGAACCTCCCCTCGACTGATGGAGGTGCGCTCTCCCTACGACGGATCCCTCGTCGGGGTGGTCGCCGCGGGAACGGCGGAGGACCTCGACGACGCCGTCGCCGCCGCCGACGCGGCGCTACGGTCGGGGCCTCTACCCGCCCACCTCAGAGCCGAGATCCTCGACCACGCCGCGGCGACCATCGCCGCCCGGGCCGGGGAACTGGCCCGCACCCTCAGTGCAGAGTCCGCCAAGCCGATCACCACGGCCCGGGGTGAGGTGGCCCGGGCCGTCGACACCATGAGGTTCTCCGCTGCCGTGGCCCGGACCCTCACCGGTGAGCTGATCCCCATGGACGCCTCGAGTGCGGGGATCGGGAAGATCGGATTCGTCCAGCGCCGTCCCATCGGCGTCGTCGCCGCCATCTCCCCATTCAACTTTCCCCTGAATCTGGTCTGTCACAAGGTCGGCCCCGCCATCGCCGCCGGCTGTCCGGTGGTCCTCAAGCCCGCTTCCACCACCCCGCTCTCGGCCCTGGCCCTGGCCGATCTGCTCATCGACGAGTGCGGCCTACCAGCGGGATGGCTCAACGTCGTCCCCTGTCCCGGGTCCGTAGCCGAACACCTGGTGGACCACCCCGATGTGGCCATGATCACCTTCACCGGATCCCCCGAGGTGGGCTGGTCCATCAGGGCCCGGGCCCCGCGCAAGAAGGTGAGCCTGGAACTGGGCAACAACTCCCCGGTCATCATCGAGCCCGACTCGGACTGGGAGTCGGCCGCGGCCCGGATCAAGACGGCCGGCTACTCCTACGCCGGTCAGAGCTGCATCTCCACCCAGAGGGTCTACGTGAACAACGAGATCCTCTCCGAGTTCACCGATCGGCTACGGGACGAGGTCGAGTCCCTGACCGTGGGTGACCCGGCCGAGGAGTCCACCGATGTCTCCGCCCTGATCGACCCCCGGGAGACCGAGCGGGTACGGGATTGGATCGCCCGGGCCGTGGCGGCCGGGGCCGAGGTCGTGACCGGGGGGGAGCCCGGCCCCGACGGAGTTCTGCGGCCAACCCTGCTTTCCGGCGTGACCCCCGAGATGGATGTGTGCCGACGGGAGGTTTTCGGGCCGGTCGTGTCGGTTATCGGATACTCCCACCTGGACGAGGCCCTGGCCCTGGCCAACGAGGGTGACTACGGGCTGCAGGCGGCGATATTCACCAACGACCTGTCCAAGGCACTCAGGGCCGTCGAGGTGCTCGACTACGGCGGGGTCCTGGTGAACGAGACCCCCACCTGGCGGGCCGATCACATGCCCTACGGGGGAATAGGCGACAGTGGCAACACCCGGGAGGGACCGGCCTACGCCGCCCGGGAGATGACCGAGCAGAAGCTGGTCGTGATCCAACCCTGACCAGCCCGGGGCGTGATCCCACCCTGACCAGCCCGGGGCGGAGACATCCGACCTGTCCGCCCGAAGCGAACGGAGGCCGACACAGATGACCACACTGGGAGAGACCCTCGCCCTCGCCGACCTGGAGAGGGACCCCGAAACCATCCTGGCCCGTCTGCGGGCCGAGGAGCCCGTCTCCTGGATCCCGTCCATGAACATGTGGCTCGTCACCCGTTGGGACGATGTCGAGTTCGTCGACAACCATCCCGAACTGTTCAGCGCCCGAACCGATCCCTCCTTTCTGGCCCGGGCCCTGGGCCGGAACATGCTGACCCTCGATCCCCCCGAGTCGACCCGGGCCCGGACCGCCATGCTGCCCTCCTTCCAGCCTCGAGGCGTCTCCGGACGATTCGCCGCCGGGGAGCTGCCGGCCCTGGCCGACACGTTCATCGACGCCATCGCCGATCGGGGCGAGGCCGACCTGATGGCCGACTACGCCGCTCCCCTGGCCTCGGCCTCCCTGGCCCGGGTGCTGGGAATCGACCGTGAGGGCTGGGAGAAGGTGTGGGAGTGGTGCCGGGGCCTGTGCACCGATCTGGCCAACTTCGAGGATGACCCGGAGCTGAAGGCGGTGGGCGACCGGGCCCGCGAGGACCTCGGTGCGGTGCTCGACCGCTATCTCGACCGGATCGACCCCGACAGCGACGACTGCGCCCTAGCCGACTTCGTCAGGGCCCGGCCCGAGGGCGGCCCCCTGACCCGCGACGAGATCATCAACAACGTCCGCCTCATGATCTCCGGCGGCATCAACGAGCCGGTGGACGGGATCGGCCTCCTGGCCATGACCGTCATCGGCGACCCCGAACTACGCGCCCGACTGGCCGGGAACCCCTCCCTGTGGCGGCGGGCGACCGAGGAGGCCCTCAGGTTGTACACGCCGGTCGGTACGATCACCCGCCAGGCATCCGGGGACATCGTCCTGGGCGGAAGTTCCATCCACGCCGGAGACCTCGTGTCGGGGGTTCTCAGGTCGGCGAACCTCGACGAGTCCCACTGGACCGACCCCACCCGCTTCGACATCGACCGTCGGGAGGGCGGTCACGCCGCCTTCGCCCTCGGGGATCATCGCTGCCTGGGTGAATGGCTGGGGCGCCAGGAGGTGCGGGTGGGAACCCAACGTCTGTTCGAACGGCTCGAGGGACTGCGGTTGGCGCCCGACGAGGATCCGGTTCTCACCGGTTTCGAGTTCCGGGGTCCGACCTCGCTACGGGTCGTCTGGGACTCCGTGGTCGGGCCATGAACGAGGCTCCCGGAACGCCCGGTGAGGACGCCACCGGCACCACGGCGACGGATCCCCTGGTAGCCCCCGAGGAGGAGCAGGGTGGTGGAGTTCCCCCTCCGGGAAGGGCGCCGCTCATCGGTCTGACGGGAAGAACCCGGACCTTCGCCGACATGGCCGGCACCGCGGCGTCGCTGGCGGACCGACCCCTGGAGATGTTTGTCCGGGACTACTCCCGACAGGTGGCCGAGGCCGGGGGCGTCCCCGTTCAGATCGCCTTCGACGCCCCCGCCGGCGCCATCGTCTCCCGGCTCGACGGACTGGTGCTCACCGGAGGGGCTGATGTCGAACCCTCCCGGTACGGACAGCGTCCTGATCCCGAGCTGGGTCGGGTGGAGACCGACCGCGACTCCTACGAGCTGGCCCTGCTGGAGGCGGCCCTGGAAATCGGTATCCCGGTGCTCGGGATCTGTCGCGGGGCCCAGGTGCTGAACGTGTTCCTGGGGGGCACGTTGGAACAGCACGTGCCCACCCACTCCCGCTACGACGTGGATCCCTCCGCACATGTCCATGAGGTCGAGATCGAACCGGGCTCCCTGGCTGCACGTGTATATGGATCCACCGTGGGTGTGAACAGCCTCCACCACCAGACGATCTCGGAGCTGGGCCGGGGTCTGCGGGTCACCGGGCGGGCCCCCGACGGCACCGTCGAGGTGATCGAGTGGCCCCGACGCCCGGTTCTGGCGGTTCAATGGCACCCCGAGATGCTGCCGGGCCGTGATCCTTCGTTCCGGTGGCTCACCGAGGCCGCCCGGGCCGCCATGGGGGGTCAGGGAAGGGCCTGAGTGCCCAGGTACGCCTCTATCACCAGGGGGTCCCGCTGGATCTCACCTGGCGTGCCCTCGGCGATGATCCGACCGTGGTCGAGCACGTAGATCCGATCGCACACATTGGTGATGAAGTGGAGATCGTGGTCGATGACGATCACCCCGGCCTTCAGGCGGGCCGCGGTGTCACGGACGTGACCGATCATCACCGCCGATTCCTCGTCGCTCATACCCGACGTGGGTTCGTCCAGCAGCAACAGGGTGGGCGACATCGCCGCGGCCCGGGCCAGCTCCAGGCGCCGCTGGCTGCCGTAGTCCAGATCGGACGCCGGCCGGTGACGTTGGGACCAGAGCCCGGCCATGGCCACCAGGACGTCGACGTCGATCCGGGGTCGGTCCCCCCGGTACTTCTCCCCGGCCATGGCCGCCACGGCCACGTTCTCCCGTACCGGGAGACCACCGAAGAGCCTCAGGTTCTGGAAGGTACGGGCCAGCCCGGCCCGGGCGATCTCGTAGGGAGGCAGATCGGTGAGATCGCGGTCTCCCAGCCGGACCGTGCCCGCGGTGGGCTCCACCACCCCGGTGATTATGTTCAGAAGGGTTGTCTTTCCGGCCCCGTTGGGACCTATCAGACCCACGATCTCACCGGGCCGGGCCGTCATGTCGACCCCGGCCAGGGCCCGGAAGCCTCCGAACTGTACCCCCACGTCCGCAACCACGAGGGCGGGCCCGTCGACCGCGGCGCCATCGGCAGGTTCGGCCGGGGGCTGCTCGGGGGCCGGATCATCCTCCACCCGGCGCCGGAATCGACTGGCGAGTTGGTCCACCTCGCCGGAGGGGATGATTCCCTCCGGCCGCATCAGCATGAACAGCAGCATCGCCCCGCCCAGGAAGAGCAACGAGAGGTTCGGGCGCAGCAGCCAGCCCAGACCGGGCACGTTGACATCACCGCCGGCGAGATACCGGGTGAACTCGTTTCCGGCGGTGATGACCACGACACCCAGAACCGCCCCGGTCACCCCCTTGCGGCCACCGACGATCAGCATGGCCAGGGTCAACAGCGTGTAGTCGAAGTAGAAGAAGACCGGGGTCATCGAGCCCAGGGACTGGACCCGCAGTGACGCCCCTATGGCGATGACCACCACACTGGCCAGCAGTGCGATCGTCTGGGGCGGTACGAGGTTTATGCCCACCGCTCCGGCCGCCACGTCGTCCTCGCGGGCGGCCTTGTTCCAGCGGCCCACCCGGGTCTCGGCGAACAGGCGGGTGGCGACCAGGGCCAGAGCCAGCGTCAGGTAGATCCAGAAACGGCCCCGCAGCCTCGGGATGAACCCCAGCCCCCCTCCGCCGTCGGTCAGATCGGTCCAGTTGAGCGAGACCTCATGCACCACGAACAGCAGTGCCAGGGTGATGATCGTGGCGGCGACCGCACCGGACTTGGCACCCGAACGGGTCAGCGCCAGACCGACGAGAACCCCCACGGCCAGGGCCACCAGAACCCCGATACCGGTGGCCACCAGTGGATGCAGGCGGACTCCGGCCACCCCGAAGGGTGCGTCGGGGATCTGGGCCATCTTGCGGGAGACGGGCATGGTCAGCACCGCCACGGTGTAGCCGGCGAAGGTGCCGAACGCGGTGTGTCCGAACGACAGGATGCCGGTGTTCCCGATGAACAGCTGAAGGCCCAGCACGATGATCGTGTTGATGAGCATCTGGGTGATGAGAATGTCGCGTGATCCACCGCCCGAGGCGGCGTACAGCAACCCACCCCCCACCAGCAGGACGAAGAGCACCATCGCCCCGGCGGTGGCTCGGAGGTAACGCGATGAGGAACCCAACGGATCAGACCCTCTCGGCGTGGCCGACCCGGATGAACCCCTCGGGTCGGAAGATGAACAGGATCGCGATCAGGGCGAATACCACGCCGTCGGTGAGCCCGGTGAAGCCCTCGGGGAGGATCCACGCCCGGACCATCACCTCGGCCAGGCCGAGGGCGAATCCACCCAGCACCGCTCCACTCAGACTGCCCAGACCGCCGATGACCGCGGCCAGGACACCGGGGAGCAGTATGTCCAGTCCCATACCGGGCTCGGCCTGGCCCCGTCGCATCAGAATCATCACCGCCGCCACGCCGGCCAGCAGACCCGAGAGGGCGAAGGCCCCGGAAATGACCCGATTGGCCCTGATGCCCATGAGACGGGCGGCGTCGAAATCCTCCGCCGCCGCCCTGAGGGACACCCCGAACATGGTCCGCCTCAGCAGATAGGCGACGGCGGCCAGGGTGACCGCGGTGACCCCGATGACGATCAGGTCGTACACCTCCAGGGAGATGCCGAAGACCTTCACCGTGTTGAAGATCCACCCGGGCTTGTCGAACTGTCGGGGCTTGGTGGACACCCACATGGAGAAACCCGCCCTGACCACGATGGCCACCCCGAAGGATGTGAGGAGCATGGTGAAGTCCTCCGCTCCCCGCACCCTACGGAAGGCCACGAACTCGATGATCACGGCGGTGAGGGTCGAGGCCCCCAGGGCGGCCAGCGCTATCAACCACCAGCTCGTTCCGTGGATCGAGAGCCAGTAGCCCAGATAGGCACTCACGGTGATGACCTCTCCGTGGGCGAAGTTCACGAGGTGCATGACCCCGAAGATGATGGCCAGGCCCAGGGCCAGGAGGGCGTAGCCACTCCCACGGCCGAGGCCGTCGATGAGCTGCTGGATGATGTCGGTCAAGATCGCCTCTCTCCCCGGCGGTGATCGGCCGACGAGCCGTGACCGCCGAATTCCCGGTGTCCCCTCAGGTGTCCTGACTTCCGAAGTAGGCCGACACCAGGTCGGTCCGCTCCCTGAGTTCGGCACCCGTCCCCTGGTCGATGATCTCCCCCGACCGGAGCACGTAGGCCCGGTCGGCGATCTCGAGGGCCCGCTGGGCGTTCTGCTCCACGATGAGCATCGTGCGCCCCTGCTCCCGGAGACTACCCAACAGCTCGAACACGAGATCGACGAGGGTCGGGGCCAGGCCCAGGGACGGCTCGTCCATGAGGAGGATCTCGGGGTCGCTCATGAGGGCCCGGGCGATGGCCAGCTGCTGGGCCTCGCCGCCCGACAGGTATCCCGCCGAGGTGGTCCACTTCTTCTCGAAGAGAGGGAACAGTTCGACCATCTCGGCCAGGCGGCGCTCCCTGGTGGCGGCGTCGACGGTGATTCCCGCCACCATCAGATTCTCCTTGACCGTGAGGTCGGCGAAGATCCGGCGGTGTTCGGGCACCAGAGCCACTCCCCTGGTGATCATGGAGTCGGGGCTGGACCCCGTCACATCCTCGCCCCTCACCAGAACCTGACCCGAGGTGGGCCTGAGAAGACCGATCACGGTGTTGAGGAGGGTGGTCTTTCCGGCACCGTTGGGGCCGATGAGGAACACGACCTCACCGACCCCTACGGTCAGACTGGCGTCCCGGAGGGCCCTGATCGCCCCGTAGCGGGTCGTCAGGGATCGGACCTCGAGTTCGGGTGCGCTCACTGTTCGGTGCCGATCAGGGCGTGACCTTGGCCGCCAGGGTGATCTGTCCGTTCTCTATGCGGTGTATGAACACGGGCTTGATCGGTGTCCCGCTGGTGCCCTTGTAGGTGACCGACTCGGTGACCAGATCGAGGTCCTCGAAGCCCTTGATGGTGTCGGCGATGGCGGCCGGATCACTGCTGCCGGACACCGCGGCGGCGTCGGCCACGATGAGAACCGCATCGGCGGCCAGGGTCCCGAAGCTGACGGTCTGCAGCTGCTCACCCTTGGCGGCGGCGTAGGCGTCGAGGAACTGCTTCATGCGGGTTCCCTCA
>DRKF01000276.1 GCA_011051915.1 Acidimicrobiales bacterium
CTATGCCGTCGACCTCGCTGAAGTAGGTGAGCTGCCAGACCGTCCAGCGGCTTCCGCCGGGTCGTCGCAGGATCCTTCTCTCCCACAGGGGCCCGGCGAAGGTGCCGGTGATGTCGTAGAGGTCGTCGAAGTCGGGACCCACGTAGAACAGGACCTTCTCACCGGTGATGCGCTCACGGGAGGCCGGTCGCCTGTCAACCGGACCTGGTCGCGGCGACGATCATCAGGACCAGGGTCGGCACTACGAATACTCCGATCGACAGGGCGGCGAGGATCGCGGCGAGGGCAAGCACCGTGCTCGCACCGATTCTCGCCCGCCGCCGGAACCGTCGTGAGCGGCCCAGCATCGGGAACACCGCGATGACCACTGGGATCGAAGCCACCGCCAGGACCCCGGCGCCCTCCTGCTCCAGGAGGGAACGCCTCACCGACTGCGTCACGACCGTTCCGCTGGAGTCGACCGTGGAAGAGGTCTCGCTCACAAGCGGAAGCAGAGGGACCACGATGGCGAGTACCACCGCGCACAGGACCGCGACCAGATTCCACCGGTCCCCGGCTGTCGCAGGGTTCACCATCTACTGATCATAGGTTTCTGTGACCAACGATCAACGTCGAGGTATGAGCCCCTTGGCGTGATGGGGTCTGTTGATGCTGCAGTCGATCCTCCACTGTTCGATGAGCACCTTGGTTTCGATCAGCGAGTCGAAGTGCCACAACCTGCGTTTCCGCTTCTTGTTCTCCCGAAAGCCCATCCGGCGGCGGCGCGCTTGCGGTTCAGGAACTCACAATCAATATTCGCCGTTGCTGAAACCCGTGAAGTAGGCCTCCGGCCATATTTGAAAGGTATTTCTCATGTCAGCCCTGAAGGGTGTTGGTAGCCTGACTCGCATGCTCCACCTGGCACTGAGCTGCCTACAGGGTCGGCCGATGCAGCAGGCCACTGAGGACCTCCTGTCGCTGGGGGTGAAGGCGCTGCAACTCACACCGGGCTGTGCGCCCACCGAGGGCTTTCTACCGTGGGTAGAGGGCCTCGGGGTCCAAGTACGGACCCATCATGGTTTTCATCCCCGTGGACTCCGGTGTCCGGTTTGGGGCGAAGACAACGAACTGTTGGTCACCGCTGACAGCGTCCACCCGCCCTCCAGTGTCGAAACCACACATCTTGAGGCCTGGTGGCGACGAATCGAGGACCGCCCACTTCCCTGCCTACTGGAGGTGATGTACCCACCACTTCCGATGGGAAATGGGGTCGATATCGAAAGGGCTATGGATCTCGGCGTCGTCCTGGCCGTCGATGTTTCCCATCTTTACCTCCAGAAGGTCGCCGGAGTCATCACCAGCACCACCATGGCCCGACTCATGGAGTATGACGGAATCGGTGAGATTCACGTGTCGGCCAACGACGGCACCCGAGACCAACATCGTCCTCCGAATCGCTCCGACTTCGGAATCGCCTGGGCCCGTGAACGAATCGTGGATACCCCCGTTGTACTCGAGTCATACTTTCACCGACTCGGCAACTCGGAACGACTCGCCGTCATCGAAGAGGTCGCCGCATGAGTGACGGCCTACGCCTACCTCCCGAAGTCATCGAAACGATGCGACAGCAGCTCATCGACGAGTGGATGAAGCCGCTGGCCGAGACCCTGCGGATCCGCCACGTCGACAAGTTGGCTATGCGGAGTGCGGTAGTGTGTGTGGCCCAGTACTGGGACGATGAGGCCTATGACGCCGTCCACTCCCTGTGGCTGGTATCCCAACTGGAGGACCCCGATTGGGAGGCGGGACTCACCTATAGGTACCGACCCTATCCTGGGCCCGGTGAAGACCCTGTAGTGGACAATCCCGATCCGAACCTTCCCTCCGGGTACTTCCAGAGCGATCTCGCGCCGACATTCCAGGAGACGCAGCCCTGGAAGGACAACACCGACGCCATACCCATAGCCGCCGCGTGGTGTCGAGAGGGCGCCAACCAGGATCTCGAGGACATCGAGAACTACCTCCCGTTCGTGATACTGCGATACGTCGGTGGCACGTGGCGGGCGGAGCTCCAACCAATGGTGCGTCCCTGGCTGAACGGTGTCCCGTCGATGTACCAAATCGAGCCCCTGCCGGTGGAACAGGTGTGGAATAGGTCCTTGACAACTCTTCCCGAGCATCCCCGGTCAGGTGACATCGCTCTGGCCCAGATTCTCGCCCTCATCCGCACCGTTCACGCCGACCCTGAATGGTTCTGGATCGAGGACGTCCAAGAGCGACTCAGGCTCGGGCTTCCCGGCGACCGCCTCTCGTTGGGCGGAGCAGCCCGGGCCTTCGGATTCGACCGCCTGGCGGAGGCGATCGTCGAGTCCGACAACGGTAGCGCTGAGGCTGGGGATCGGATCGCTGAGCTGTGCCCGACGCTCGGAGAGCTGAAGTCCGCCCTCGCGCGCATCTACATGGCCCCATCCCAAGAGTTGTACTTCTCGTCCGAGCGACCCGGTGGGTCGACCTCTCGGTAGTTCTTTCCCTCGAACCAACCGGGCCAACTCAGGGCCAGAGCCGGCCCACCTCATCACGCCCGACGATTCGGGTATGGCAGAGCTCCTCCAACTGGTTCCGACGGCCGTGATTGACGAAGCCCTTGAGGTCATTCGTGATGAAGACCTCGCGGCCCTCCCTTGCGTGCGCCTCCAGGGACATCACATCGCGGAGCTGACGTCCCTGGCCAGGGGATAGGTTCTCACGGCTTCCGAGCGGTGGGAAGGATCCGCTTGCGAGGATCCCCAGAATCGGCTCCGTGAGTGTCGCCGGACCGGCCGGGGCAGAGTTGCCCGGGCGCTTTCCATCAGGAAGGTCGGTCTCGGGCACCGGTTCCCGAACTGCACCTCCCCATACCGATTCATCCCACCTGGATTCATCCCATACGGTCGTCTCGGGAATCACCTCGACCGAAGGGGCGAGCTCAGCCCCTCGCTCTCGGGAATTCACCGTCACGGTCTTCACATCGAGGCTGAGGCCTGCGAAGCGAGCTACTCGATGGAGATAGCTGACGAACTCCCCGTCGAGGACGTTGGTGTCGAGCGTCACAGTCACTGTTGGACCCATGGCCGCACCATAGGCGTTAGTGAGAATTGAATAGACCCCAAGTACTCTTGCTCTCCCCTGCGAAAACATTCACCGACGCCTCACCCCCTACACCCCGAACGCCGGCGCGAAGCCACCCGCACTCGTAGGACGCGACGAGGAACTGGATAGCTTCGGGATCCTCCTCGACCGCCTCCGAGCCGTACGCACCGAGCAGTCGATGATCATCACCGGACCGCGCGGCGTCGGCAAGACGGTCCTCCTGAACGAGTTCCGCGATCGTGCCGTCGACAGAAACTGGGTAGTCATCGAGATCGAGATCTTGAAACACGAC
>DRKF01000277.1 GCA_011051915.1 Acidimicrobiales bacterium
ACAACACCCCGCCGCCCCGCACCCGCAGGAATAGTCCTGCCCGCTGGGGTTCCAACGGAACCACCGCAGCCCGGCCAGGGTCCCGCCCACGGCCCACAGGGCCAGCACCCCCAGATGGCCCCACTCCGCCCCACTGCCCACGGTGTTGGGGTTGAAGGCGGTGAGGGCGGCCAGGAAGAAGTGCCTCACGGGGAACACCGACGCCACCGCGGCCATGGCCGGGGGCAGCTCGGCCCCGGGGAAGAAGTTGCCCGACAGGAAGAACAGCACCAGGGTCACCGACACCGAGGCGGCGGCCGCGGCCGAGGACTTCCTCACCACCCGGGTGAAGGGGAAGGCCGCCGCCGCGCAGGCCACCGAACCCAGCAGGACCGTCGCCACCAGGGGAACGATTCTCCTTCCCGGCCAGGGCACCCCGTAGGCGACGACACCCAGGGCGGTCACCCCGGCGGCCATCAGCACCGACACGACCACGGCGTTGATCACGTACCCGGCCACGAACACCCCGGTGGGCACCGGGGTGCTGCGCAGCCGTTTGAGGACCCCGTTCTCCCTCTCGGTGATCAGGTTGATGGCCGGGTACTGGAAGGCGGCGGACACCACCCCGATGACCACCACCGAGGCGGTCATGATGGTCGACACGGTCAGGGTCCCGGGCTGGCCGGGGAACGGGGTCGTCTCCGAGCCGAAGATGCCGGCGAAGATGAACAGGTACAGCAGTGGCAGCCCGACGGTGAAGAACAGGTTCTGGGGGTCGCGCACCAGGGCCCGCCTCACCCATCCGGCCTCCCGCCGGGCCAGGCCCACGACCCGCCGGTTCACGACTCCCCCACCAGGCCGAGGTACACGTCCTCGAGGGTGGGACGCAGAACCTCCAGGCCCGCCAGGTCGGTTCCGGTGCGCCGGGCCCAACCGGTGAGGGCCTCCAGCACGGGTACCGGATCGGCTGCGGTCACGACCGTCATCGGCCCGTCCGTGGCCACCTCGACCTCACCCAGCAGGGCGGGATCGAATCCGGGTGGGGTGACGAACCTGATGGTGGCGGGGGCCCGGTCCCGGCCCCCGATGGTCAGCGGGTCGCCGGTGACGGCGATGCGTCCCCCGCTGAGTATGGCGATGGTGTCGGCGAGGAACTCCGCCTCCTCCATGTAGTGGGTGGTGAGCAGCACGGTCTTGCCCAGGTCCCGCAGCCCGGCGATCATCTCCCAGGTCGAACGCCGGGCGGCGGGATCGAAGCCGGTGGTGGGCTCGTCGAGGAAGATCAGCTCGGGGTCGCCCACCAGGGCCAGGGCCACGTCGAGGCGGCGCTGCTGCCCACCCGACAGGCGGCCGGCCCTCACCGAGGCCCGGTCCGACAGTCCCACCAGGTCGATGGTCTCACCCACGCCCAGGGGGTCGGGGTAGTAGCCGGCCCAGCGCCGGACCAGCTCCTCCACCGTCAGCTCCGCCGGGAGCACCGAGTCCTGGAGCACCAGCCCGATGCGGGACCTCCACTCCAGGGTGGGCCGGGCCGGATCCACGCCCAGCACCGACACGTCACCCCCGTCGCGGTGCCGGTAGCCCTCGAGGATCTCGATGAAGGTGGTCTTGCCCGCCCCGTTGGGACCCAGTAGGGCCAGGATCTCCCCCTCCCGGACCTCGAGGTCGACACCCCTGAGCACCTCGTGGCTTCCGTAGGCCCGACGCACCCCGCGGGCCGACACCACCGAACCATCCAGGGGATCTCCCTGAGAGTGTCCACCGATGTCGTGTCGGTTCACCATGGCCTCCACCCCACCTCGGGAAACACCGACCCCATTTTCGGAGCCTCCCCGCCACCGCGCCAGAGTCCAAGGTCACGGCCTTCCCGCCGACCGGCACCCCCGCAATCAGCGCTCCCCTCAGCGGCCGAGGCCCGCACCCCGGGCCAGAATCGCCAGATAGTCCGTGGCCAGCTCCTCGTTCTCGCAGTCACCGAAGCACGGGTCCACCTGCAGCTCACCGGAGTTCAGAGCGTCGAGGGACCGTCGGTCGATCTTCGTCTCCCATCTCTCGATGAGCAGACCCGCCTCCTCGAACAGGGCTCGGTACTCCTCGGCCCGAAGCCGGTTGCAGTATCCGAACTCGTTGCCCGCCAGTCGCTCCCAGCGGGCCGGGCTGAACTGCAGGAAGTTGGATCTGGTGATGGTCGGGTCCTGGTGGGCGAAGTGGTCGCTCAGATCCACCAGATGCACGGCCATCCCCCGATCCGACAGCAGCCGGGCGGCTTCGGCGAGAATCTGACCCAGCACGTCGGCGGGTATGTGTTCGAGGGTGGTGGTGGAGAAGTGGATGTCGACCGAACCGTCGTCGAGAGGAACCGCGGCGGCGTCTCCGGGAGCGTCGTAGCTGACACCCACCGCTGCCAGAGCGGCAAGCGGCTCAGCTCGCAGGGCCACGAGGCGGGAGATCCTCTCCCTCACGACCGGCTCCTCGACGTAGGGGGAGAGCCGGGTGACCAGCTCCTCGGCGTGGTATTGCACCCATTCGATGGCTGAACCCATCACATCTACCTGGAGCCGGCGGTTCAGGTCGATGGTGTGAACCGACTCGGCCCCGCACAGCCCGAACAACATCGGGAGGCTGGCCTTGTGCCCCGTCCCCACCTCGAGGCCTCTCACCCCGACCGGCGACAGCCCCGCATCGGCCATCCACTGGAGCATCTCCTCGAAGAGCCCCAGGCGATCGGTCGGGTCGGAGGTCATCGCCCCCAGCCGGCGCTGCACCTGCTGGTAGAGCCTCGCCCCACCCGGCATACGGTCGAACACCCGTTGCATTCGTGCCTTGTTCTGCCACTTCATCGATGTCCCCACCAGTTCACATCGGCCCCCCGTGACCCCCGCTTTCGGCTATTGCCTCACGCGGCGCGCGCCATCTTGCACGACAGCCAGCGCCAACGCAACAGGTTCGACTCCGCCGGTGCACGGCCGGCGAACGGGTCCCGCCCCTAGGATCAGACCCCGAGGAGCGGCCATGTCGGGTATCAGGGATTGGCTCAGCAACAGGCGGGCCACCAGGGGCCTGAACCGTCGCTGGAAGGCCCACGTCAACGCGGTCAGGGCCGCCCGCCGCCATTTCGAGGAGGCCCGCAGCGAGACCGACGGCTTCGACGACCTGGCCGAGCGCATGGCCCGCACCGTGGAGGCCGCCGCCGACGTGGCCCGCCGGGCCCAGCAGGCCCAGGGCGAACTGCGACGCCTACCCACCGTCTCCAAGCTGGACTACGAGCTGGAGAACCTCCGCCACCGCGGCCTGTCCGACGACGATCCCCAGGTGAAGGCGGTCAGCTACCAGCGCCAGGTGGTGGAGAGACTCCGCCACACCGTCGCCGAGGCCGAGGAACTGCTCGAACAGGTCCGCACCGACCTGGACCTGTCATTGGCCCGGGTGGTGGAGGCCAGAACCGCAGCACCGGGCGACCTCGCCTGGGACCAGGTCTCCGAAGCCCTGAACCGATCCCTCACCGACCTGGACGCCATGCAGAAGGCCTGGCAGGAGCTCAACTCCGAATGACCGCTCCCTCCATCTGGAGTCATTTGTGTGTCGTTGGGTTGCCAGATCCCCTCGTCTACGCCAACGACGGCTCATGAGCAGCGCCTGTTGATTCTGTATCAATACAGACCTACTATCACTTCACTGTCAGTGGGTAGCAATCGATTCGAGGGCGGCATGGAATCGACGAGTGGGGATCCGGGTACATCATCCGAGTGGATGATGACCATCGATGTTGAAGAGTACTTCCACCTCCTTCACCGGGGCCGAATGCCCGCCGTGTCTGACTGGGACAACCTTCCTTCCCGGGTCTGTTCGGATACCTACCGGATACTGGAACTCCTCGAGGCGACTGGCAATCGTGCCACGTTCTTCG
>DRKF01000278.1 GCA_011051915.1 Acidimicrobiales bacterium
GCGGGGCGGTCTCGGCCGATCCCGACGGCTGCGCCGACCTCATCACCGACTGGCTGTCCGGTCTGGATCGCCCCGGGAGTTCACGACCCGCCGACGACGGGAGATGGTCGAGGCTGTTCGAGGAGCCCCTCGGGCTCCTCGAACGGGGCGCCCCCCGGAACCATGTCGTCGTGGGCCTCATCGGGCCCACCCGAGCTCTGGTGGAGCCTCTGGCCCACCTCGAACTGCCGGTCTGCTTCGAGCACGGGGACACCCGACACCCGAACATCCTCTGGGGACCCGATGGGGTGGGCCTCGTCGACTGGGAACTGGCCCAACCCGAGGGCTTCCCGCTCCACGACCTGGCCTTCTTCCTCGAGTACGTGGTCGAGTCGCAGTCCATCGAGCATCCCGCCGCTCAGCTGATCGACCCCGACTCCTGGGCCGGATCCCGGCTCCGAACCGAGGCGGTCCGTCTCGGGATGGATCCCGCGGTGTGCGGTCCCCTGGTGCTGCTCTCCCTGGCCCGTCGGACCTGCGACCACTTCCGGCGGGCCGGAACGGTCGGGGCCCGACCGGCGGAGTCCTGGCGAAGTTGCCTGGAGGCCCTCAACCGCCGGATGGCCGGTCACGAGGTGGGGGTCGTATGAGAATCCTGTACATCACCAACGGTTTCCCGTTTCCCATCACCAGCGGGTACCTCCGGCACTACCACTTCATCCGCGGTCTCTCGGCCCGCCACGAGATCACTCTGCTCTCCATGGTCGGGCCCGACCACCGGGCCCACCACCGGGCCGCCATCTCTCCCTACCTGAGTGGCCTGGCCGTCTACCGCCGCACCGTGCAGGACTCCCGACGGGCCCGACTCGGTGACCGCCTGACCCGCCTGGCCCCGGTGCGGGCCACGGGAGGACTCAGGGAACTGCTCGCCGACGCCCGGGCTCTGGTGGACTCCCGTGAGGTGGATGTGGTCCTCTTCAGCGGCAAGCAGACCTATCCCGCCCTGGCCGGCATCGAGGGGATACCCGTGCTGGCCGATGCCTGTGACACGGCCTCGGCCCGCATCATGATGGGCCTGAGGCGCCGCCGGCTGAGCCGTGGTGTCAAGGTGGCGACCGACCTGGTCGAGGCAGCCGCCCTGCGATGGGTGGAACGGCAGATCGTCGGTCGCGCCGATCACGCCATGTTCGCCAGCGAGAGGGATCGACGCCTCCTCGGTTCGGAGGGTGCCGGCACGTCGGTGGTGCCCAACGGGGTGGACACGACGTTCTGGCGACGCAGCCGCGCCCATCGCGGGAAGGACTCGATCGTGTTCACCGGCAAGCTCGACTACGCGCCGAATGTCGATGCGGCCACGACCCTCGTGAACGACATCATGCCCGTGGTCTGGCGCAGGGTGCCCGAGGCGACGGTGAGAATCGTCGGGCGCGACCCGGCACCGGCGGTTCGGGCCCTGGCGTCACCGTCCCGGGTGGAGGTGACCGGCGAGGTGCCCGACGTCCGTCCCTATCTCGAGGGGGCCTCGGTGTTCGCCGCACCCCTGAGGTTCGCCTCCGGTATCCAGAACAAGCTCCTCGAGGCCATGTCCATGGAGGTCCCGGTCGTGACCTCGCCGGTGGCCGCCGCCGGTTTGGTGGCCAGTGACGGCGAGTTCCCGCCGGTGGCCGTGGGCGCCGGCACCGCCGACTTCGCCGATCGCCTGGTGGGGGAACTGCGGCGCACACGAACCGACGCCTCGCCGCGGGCCGTCAATCGGGAGTTCGTCACCCGGCGTTTCGACTGGAATCGCTCCGTCGAACGCATCGAAGCCCTCCTCAGCGGGATCACGGCGGGTGTCGCCGCCACGCGATCCCCTGCCGTCGACGCGGAGGAGGTGGCATGAGTTTCACCGTCGCTCTCATCGGCGCCGACGGGGCGGGGAAGACCTCCATAGGGCACCGCCTGGAGTCCGGGTACCACCGGCCGGTCCGCTACATGTACATGGGCGTCAACGCCGGGGCCGGGACCCACATGCTGCCGACGACCCGCGCCCTCAGGAGCTTGAAGCGCCTCCGGGGCCAGGCCGAGTATCACGGTCCACCGCCGGAGATGGCCGCACCCGCGGCGGTACGGGCCCCGAGACGTCCGCCTCTGCGCCGGGTCCTGGCGGCGGCCAGGGCCGCCGCCCGCACCACCAACCTCCTCGCCGAGGAGTGGTACCGCCAGGGCGTCGCAGCCCTGCACCGGCGCCGGGGGAGGATCGTGGTGTTCGATCGGCATTTCCTGGCCGACTACCACGCCCACGACATGACGGCCGGCCGGGGCCAGCCCTGGGGACGGAGGCTGCACGGCGCTGTCCTGCGCCGCCTCTACCCCCGACCCGATCTCGTCCTGTTCCTCGACGCCAGCCCCCAGGTCCTCCTGGCCCGCAAGGGGGAGGGCGATCTCCAATCTCTGGCCCGACGCCGGTCCGACTACCTGGCCACCGCGGCCGAGTGGCCCCGATTCCGCCGCATCGACGCCGACGGATCGATCGAGGACGTCTTCTCCGCCGTGTGTCGCGAACTCGACACCCTCACCGGGGAAGTGGCCTGATGGCACGCCTGTTCCCCAACGGAGCGGTGGCCTGATGGCGGTCGTCATGGTCACCGACGCCGCCCGGGGGTCGGCGGTGGCGATCATCAGGTCCCTGCTGGCAGCAGGGCACACCGTGCTGGCCGGGGATGTGTCGCGCCTGGCCCCGGGCCTCCACTGCCGCGGCCTCCACCACGGCTTCCGCTATCCCGATCCGACCCGCCACGGGTCCGAGTACCGGAGGACGGTGCTCGCGGTGGCGGCCGAGTTCGGTGCCGATCTGCTGATTCCGGTGACCGACGCCACGACCGAGGCCCTGGGTCCCGACCGGAAGCTCCCCCACTCGTCATGTCGGGTCCTGGCGCCCGAACCCGAGGTACTGGACCGGGTACACGACAAGAACACCCTCCTGACCCTCGCCGCCGACCTGGGAGTACCCGTGCCCCGGACCCTGAGGGTCACCTCGCGGAGCGACCCCGCCACCGAACGGTTCGGCCAGCGCGCGGGCTGGCCGGTGGTCGTCAAACCGGAGAGATCCACAGTCGCCGGACCTCACGGAAAGCTGGTGAAGCTGGAGGTCTCCTACGCCACCGACCCCGACCAGCTGGCGGGCCGTGTGGCCGAGGTCCTCCCCCACTGCCCGGCCCTGCTCCAGGAGTACTTCCCCGGTGAGGGGCACGGGGTGGAGGTACTCGCCCACCGGGGAAGGATTCTCGCCGCGTTCCAGCACCACCGACTGCGCGAGGTCCCCTTCACCGGAGGCGCCAGTTCCTTCCGGCGGGCGGTCGAACCCGATCCGAGGCTGCTGGAGCACACCGCGACGCTGATCGCCGCCACCAAGTGGACCGGACTGGCGATGGTCGAGTTCAAGGTGGCACCCGACCAGGTCCGCCTGATGGAGATCAACGGCCGGGTGTGGGGCTCCCTGCCGCTGGCGGTGGCCGCCGGAATGGACTTCCCCGCCCGTCTGGTCGACCTGGCTATCAACGGTCCCCAGTCCCACCCTGCCGAGCTGGCCCTCAACGGTCCCCGGTCCCACCCTGTGGACACCGACTACCGAAGGGGCACGACCTCACGCAATCTCGGCCTGGAGATCACCTGGGGTCTGACGGCGCTGAGGGACGGCCGCCGTTCCGACGGCCTCAGGGTGCTGGCCTCCCTGGCCGACCCCGGTCCCGGCTACGACATCGTCCGGCTCTCCGACCCGGTACCCGGACTGTACGAACTGGTGACCATCGCCCGTCACCTCACCGGAAAGGCGATCCGTGTCCTCCGTCGTTGAGCGCATCGCCTCGGGGCGGACCCTCGACATCACCTCCCGGGCGGCGGCGCGCGCCATCCCCTGGCGAAGGGGTGCCCTGGTGACCCTCACCTACCACCGGCTCCGCGTCGAGGGGAACGACGATCTCCACCCCGGTCTGGCGACGGTCGATCCCGAACTGTTCGCCCGCCAGATGGCGGAGGTGGCCCGGAGGTGGAATCCGGTTTCGCTCAGCCAGGTCCTGGACGCCACCAGGGGCGGCTCGGCCCTTCCCCCCCGGTCCGTCCTGGTCACCTTCGACGACGGTTACCGCGACTTCGGCGAGGTCGCCTGGCCCGTCATGGCGGACCTGGGCATCCGGCCGGTGCTGTTCGTGGCCACGGGTCACGCCTCCGATCCGAGCCGGTGGTTCTGGTGGGATCGCCTGCACCGGGCCCTCGGCGACCGGTCGGAGAGCCGCTTCCGCTCCCTCGCGACCCAGGTCAAGGCCCTGGGCCATGCCGAGGCCATGGCCCTGGTGGATGACATCGAGAGGTCGTCGGGGATGGGACCGCCCCGGCGTCGGGTCGTTCACAACTGGTCGGAGCTGGTCTGGCTCGAGGCCCAGGGAGTCGACATCGCCCCACATACCGTGAGCCACCCTCTGCTTCACCGCAGCCCGGCCTCCCTGGCCGCCGAGGAGCTGCGCGGGTCGTGGGCCGAGGTCCGTCGGAACCTCGGCCGCTCCCTCCCGGTCTTCGCCTACCCCGACGGGGGCTTCGACGCCGCGGTTCTCGCCCTGGTCGAGGCGACCGGATTCGAGCTGGCCTTCACCACCGTGCGGGGCGGCGGCCGCCCCGGCTGGGGCGACCCCCTGACCGTCCCCCGGGTAAACGTCGGCCGGCGAACGGACCTCTCCCTGCTGCGGGCCCAACTGGCCGTCTTCGGCGGGGCACCACAACACAAGCAAGCACAAGCGGGGCCTCGAGTCCCGATCTACGCAAGGAATCGTGACTGAGATGGACATCGGCGGACTCATTTCGATCGGTCGCAGATGGATGTTGCTCCTGCTTCTGGCAGCCGTGGGCGGAGGTGTCCTCGGCTTCGCCTACAGCTCCAGCGCCACCCCGGTGTACGAGGCCCGGACCCGTCTCCTGGTGGGACCGATAAACGCCGATGCCAGCACGCTGCGGGCCGCCGGCCAGACATCGCAGACCTACGCCGAACTGGCCGGAAACGACGCCGTCCTGGAGAGGGCGGTCGCCGGACTCGGACTCGACGACAGTGCCCTACGGGCCGCATCGGTGAGCGCCCAGGCCAGCGACATCACCAGATTCCTCAAGATCACCGTCCGCCACGACGATCCCGAGGAGGCGGCGGCGATCGCCAACTCGATAGCGGCCGAACTGGAACGCATCGCCGCCTCCGAACCCACCGACGCGACATCCAGCCGGGTGGGTGACATCACGATCATCGAGCCGGCGACCACCCCCGGCAGCCCGGTCTCACCCGACATCAAGCTGATATCGGTTCTGGGCGCCATGGCCGGCCTGGTCGCCACCGCGGCGATCGTGCTGGCCATCGAGTACCGGCAGAATCGGGTGCACACACCCGAGGACGTCGAAGCCCTGACCGGCTCACCCGTCGTGTCGCGGATCCTGGCCGGATCACGCTTCACCGACGGGGGCCGACGCCCCGACGCCTGGCGGAGCCCCCACTCGGCCACCGCCCTGTCGTTCCGTGGTCTGGCCGTGGAAGTGGCATCGAGCCGCCCCCAGACCGGGGAAGGGGCGTCGGTGCTGGTCGTCGGCACCGAACCGGGTGACCGTTCCGACGACGTGGCCGTGAATCTGGCGGTGAGCCTGGGCCAGCTGGGTACCCGGGTCGCCCTGGTGGACGCCACCGCGGATCTCTCCCTGCACGGCAGCCTCACCAGTCTGGAGGCCGCCACGGTGGCCCTGACCGTGTTCGAGATACGGGGGGGCGAACCGGTGCCGGTACTCGACCAGGACCGGCGCCGCCGCAACGGCAGGAAGGTTCTGCCCTCCCCCGCCGGAAAGGCACCGCGGCGACGCAGTACCGAGGCCACCGAGGGGTCAGCGGCAATCGTCAACCAGTTGTCCCGACTCGAGCGGAGGTTCGACTTCGTCGTCGTTCACCCCTCGCCGGTCGTCAGCACCTACACCCCGCTGCTCTGGGCCCCTCATTGCACGTCCACCCTGATGGTCGTGACCCGCAGCCGGGCCCGAGCCGATCTGGTGGTCCGCAGCACCGAGGCCCTGTCCCGCACCGCCTCCAACTTCCTGGGTCTGATCCTCGACGAACGCCCCCGTGCGACTCCCCGTCCTCCGCAGGCCGCGCCGGCATCCTCGGGGAGCACGACGGCCCGGGCCGACACACCACCGTCACCGACCGACGCCAAGCGACACCAGGGAGCTGCCGGGGACGAGGGCGAGGGCGAGGGCGAGACCACCCGGGCCGCGGGCTCGGCCCCCGGGCCGGCCACGAACGGCAGCGGCCAGCCTCGCCGCCGGGTTCGGCGTCCGTTTCCTCCCGCAGCCGACCAGCAGGTACGGCGGCCGGCCGGGGCCACGTCGGGTCCGGAGCGATCGTGACCACCGCCTTGGGCCCCGCCCCGGAATCCCCCGGTCGCGATCGAGTCGCAGCGCCTTCGATCGCCTACGTGATGTCGAGGTTCCCCAAGATCAGCGAGACGTTCATCCTCTCGGAGATGATCGCGGTGGAGAACTCGGGGTTGTCCGTCGAGCTGTATCCACTGATCCGCGAACGCGGGCCCACGGTCCATCCCCAGGCGATTCCCTGGGTCGAACGCGCCCATTTCGTGCCGCTCGTCTCGTGGCGGGTGCTTCTCAGCCACCTGTGGTTCATACGTCACCGGCCCCGGGCCTACCTCGGCACCCTGGCCGGGGCGCTGCGCTCCGCCCGACCCAGCCGCCGGTTCCTCGTCAGGACCGCTGCGCTGATTCCCAGGGTGGTGCACATCGCCCGGACGATGGAGTCCGAGGGTGTCACCCACGTCCACTGCCACTTCGCCACC
>DRKF01000279.1 GCA_011051915.1 Acidimicrobiales bacterium
GAAACGGATTCGGGCCGCGGGAGAGGCCATGCGGACATCGGACGCCAGAAGCAGTTGGGCCCCACCGCCGACCGCCGGACCGTCGACGGCGGCGATGATCACCACCGGGCTGCTGACCATCTTCTCGTACAGCTCGTAGAGCAGATCGCTCACCAGCGCCCGCTCACTGTCAGCCACCGAGAGATCGGCCCCGGCGCAGAACATGCCCTCGTGGGTCGAGGTGAGGACGGCGACGGGATCCACCAGGCAGGTGACGGCCTCGATCAGCGATCGGACCGCCTCCAGGTCGAGTGCGTTGCGGACCCGGGGCCGGTTCAAGGCCAGGCGGGTGACGCCGGGGGCCAGCGCATCCACGATCAGGCCCGCCTCCAGTTCGGCCTCGCCGCTCCCCGTCGTCACTGATCAGCACCTCTTCGTCGCCGGCGCCCCCGAAGAGCCCCCGGTGGCCGACATATCCTATTTCCCGACATCCGAACCACGAACCGGCGGAGCATCCATGGCCCAGTTCACCACCCCCGACGGAGTCGGCCTGTACTACGAGGAGTACGGAACCGGGACCCCGGTGCTGTTCATCCACGAGTTCGCCGGGGACCACCGGAGCTGGCAGCCCCAGGTGCGCCGCTTCTCCCGCGCCTACCGCTGCATCACCTACAACGCCAGGGGCTATCCCCCCTCCGATGTTCCCCCTGACCCCGCGGCGTACTCCATGGACATCGCCGTGGCCGACGCCGTCGCCCTGCTGGACCACCTGGGAATCGACCGGGCCCACGTGGTCGGCATCTCCATGGGCGGGTTCACCACCCTGCACCTGGGACTGCGCCACCCCGACCGCGCCCTGTCCCTCACCGTCGCCGGGGCCGGGTACGGCGCCCCGCCGGACAAACAGCAGGCGTTTCGGGACGAATGCGAGACTATCGCCCGGGCCTTCGAGACCGAGGGGGCCGAGAGCGTCGCCGTGCGCTACTCCCAGGGCCCGGCCCGGGTCCAGTTCCAGAACAAGGACCCCCACGGTTGGGCCGAGTTCGCCGCCCAACTGGGTGAACACTCGTCCCTGGGTTCGGCCCTCACGATGCGCGGGGTGCAGATGGGCCGCCCGTCCCTCTACGACCTCACCGACGATCTGGCCCAGCTCACCGTGCCGACCCTCATCATCACCGGCGACGAGGACGAGGGCTGCCTCGAACCCGACCTGATGCTCAAGCGCACCATCCCCGCCGCCGGACTGCTGATGGTGCCCCGAACCGGCCACACCGTGAATCTGGAGGAGCCGGAGCTCTTCAACTCGGTGCTGGCCGACTTCCTGGTGCGGGCCGAGCACGGCACGTGGGGCCTGCGGGATCCCCGATCGCTCGCCACCAGCACCACAGGTATGGACGAGGACACCAGGGACTCCCCGACCCGGGAAGCCGAACCCACCTATGACTACGACGAGCAGACCGCCCTGATCGTGGTCGATGTCCAGAACGACTTCGCCGACCCCCGGGGCAGCCTCTACGTGAAGGGCGGCGAGGAGGTTCCGGAAGTGATCAACCGGGAGATCCGAGCCGCCCGCGAGGCCGGAGCCACCGTGGTGTACACCGCCGACTGGCATCCCGAGCACACCCCTCACTTCGCCAAGGACGGGGGTATCTGGCCCGATCACTGCATCGCCGGCACCTGGGGGGCGGAGTTCCACCCCGACCTTGACGTGAAGGGAACCACGGTGCGCAAGGGAACCGGGGGTGAGGACGGCTACTCGGGCTTCACCGTGGAGGACCCCGTGACCCACGAGCGCACCGAGACCGGTATGGACGAGCTGTTGCACACCCACGGAATCCGCAAGGTGGTGGTGGTCGGTCTGGCCACCGACTACTGCGTGAAGGCCACCGCTCTCGACGCCCGGGCGAAGGGATACGACACGACGGTCCTCACCCGGGCGGTCAGGGCGGTGGACCTCGCTGAGGGCGACGGCGACCGAGCCCTCCAGGAGATGACCGGGGCCGGGATCCACGTCGTCTGAGCGTTGCCCAGATCGGCGCGACTCTGCGGCCGGCCCCATGAATGGCCGGCAAGTCGACTACGACTGGGAACTCGAGGATCCAGTCAGGGGCCGCCAGACGCCGGTCAGGACGAGCGCGGGCAGAACACCGGGTGACCGCAACACCTCTTGATCACCACGGAATGTCTTTCCGCCGCGCTCGAGGGTCTCCTATGAGATGCGGAATGTCCACGTGGCGTCGTTGTCGACGTCGACACCCAGGTATGAGGGAATCGACGTGGTCTGCATCGTCTTCTGGTTGTCGGACACCTGCCCGATCTCGTTGAGTAGCAGATCCTTGTCGAACGTGCCCGTACCGCGGTAGTGCCACACGACGTCGTTCCCAGTTCCGTCGACATCGGCGCTGAACACCTTGGGTCCGACCGGTGGGATCAACAGCACGTCGGGCCCGGTTCCCGAGATCGGGCCGTTGTCGAACCTCCATTTTCTGGCGTACGAGGTCGGAGCAATCTCAACCGTCCAGTTCCCGTCCGCCGTGATCTCCAGTCGAGTCGTGTCCGGCTCGTCGAGCCAGTACCACCCGTCGGAGGCACCTATGTCGTTGGCCAGGAGATCGAGCTTCGCATTGGTCGAATCGAGCGCCCACACCGCGAAGTTGCTCGAGCCCCCGGTGTGGGTCAACCGGATAACAGAGCGGCTCGAAACAACCTGGTCGACGACAGAGTCACCGGTACCCGTGATCTTCGTGACCCCCACCGACCGCGTATCACCGAAGGACCAGACCACTGCGTCCTCGGTGAGGATCAGGTAGCCGGAGAGATCCGGCTTCACGGCCACCGATACCGCTGGGCTGGACGAGTACCCGACCAACGCTCCGAGAAAGTTGGACTGACCGAAATTGAAGATACCGCCATCCTCTCCCAACATGAGATAACCCGCGGATCCCGGCACCAGGTCGATGATCGGTGCCGCCGGCGTGACTCCGATGCCGGGCAGGGAGCCGAAAAAGCCCGCTGAGCCGAAGGCGAATGTTCCACCGTCCTCGGCGATGAGCAGGTACCCGCCCGGAGTCGCCGACATCGAGACCACCGGCAGATCGGGGACCACCCCGATGCCCGGCAACGAGCCTCGGAACACGGCATCACCGAAGGTGAAGATTCCGCCGTCCGTTCCGAGCATGTAGTAGCCATCACCCGTGGATGTCGGAACCGCGGCGATGACCGGTCCGTTCAGGGTGAGATCTCCCACGTCCCCGTAGTTCACCGCATCGCCGTACTCGAAGACGTTCCCACGGTCCGTGAACAGCCAGTATCCCGCCCCGTTTGTCGGGGCCAGGGCCACCACCTTCTCATTGGCCTCGAGGGTCGGCTTGTCTCCGTAGTGGGGTGTGCCGGTTCCGCGTGCTTCGACGGTGCCGTCGTCGTATGTGACCCAGACGCCCTGGCCATCAGGGGTCATGTCTACATCGACGGGCTCGTGGCCGGCCGCACCGACCCGAGACGGATACAC
>DRKF01000280.1 GCA_011051915.1 Acidimicrobiales bacterium
CCCTCGACGACAATCCCCTGGTGAACTCTCCCCACACGGCGGAGGTCCTGGCCGCCCGGGAGTGGGAGCACCCCTACACCCGGGAGGAGGCGGTCTATCCGGTGGACGATCTTCGCACCGACAAGTACTGGGTTCCCGTGGGTCGAATCGACAACAGCTACGGCGACCGTCACCTGGTGGCCTGCGCCTGTCCCCCGCCCGAGACCTATGAGGAGGTCTCCGAGAGCTGAAGCTGCTCCGGGTCCCCGAGGACTACGCGGAGGCCTCCGGCTCCTGACCGGTCGGGCTCTGCTCGACTATCCGCAGGCCGTTCTCGGGGTCGAAGAAGTGGATCTTGGCCGTGTCCACCTGCAGGTCGATGGTGTCCCCGGCGTGCACCACCACGTCGGGTGACACCCGGGCGGTGAACTTAGAGGTCTCGGCGTGCTCGTCGTAGATGGCCTGGTCGCGGTCCAGCAGCTCGCGGATCTCGGGGGTCAGGACCGGGCGGGAGTTGACCTCGAAGTGGATGAAGGTCTCCGAGCCCAGGATCTCGGCCAGTTCGATCTTGACGGTGATCTGGCGGTCGGGTCGCGGGGGCATGATGGCGGCGGCCTCGAACTCGCCGGGTCTGATGCCGATGACCACCTCGTGACCGACCCACTTCTCGATCCCGGGGTGGCGTTCGATCGCCCTGGCGTCGACCTCGACGCGGTACCCGGCGAACTCGGCGAACAGCTTCCCGTTCTCCGAGGTGAGGCTGCAGTAGGCGAGGTTCATCGCCGGTGAACCGATGAAGGAGGCCACGAACAGGTTCGCCGGGTTCTGGTACAGCTCGGCGGGAGGAGCCACCTGCTGGAGGTTGGTGGGCCGGACCTCCGATACCGGCTTGAGGACCGCCACCCGGTGGCCGAGGGTCATGGCCTCGACCTGATCGTGGGTGACGTAGACGGTGGTGGTACCGAGGCGCTTGTGAAGCTCGCTGAGCTGAGCCCTCATCTGGACCCTCAGTTTGGCGTCGAGGTTGGACAGGGGCTCGTCCATCAGGAAGGCCTTGGGTTCGCGCACGATGGCCCGTCCCATGGCCACCCGCTGCCGCTGCCCACCCGAGAGGGTCTTGGGCTTGCGGTCCAGCAGGGAGGTGATCTCCAGGATCTCCGCCGCCCTCTCGACCCTCTGGCGGATCTCGTCCTTGGGCACCTTGCGGAGCTTGAGGGCGAAGGCCATGTTGTCGTAGACCGACATGTGGGGATAGAGGGCGTAGCTCTGGAACACCATGGCGATGTCTCGGTCCTTGGGCTGGACGTCGTTCATCACCTGACCACCGATGAGCAGCTTGCCCTCGGTGATCTCCTCCAGGCCGGCGATCATCCTCAGGATGGTGGACTTCCCGCACCCCGAGGGGCCCACCAGCACGAGAAACTCCCCGTCCTCGATCTCGAGGTTGACGTTGCCCACGGCCCGGGTCCCGTCCGGATAGACCTTCCCCAGTCCCTCGAGGGTGATCTCGGCCATTTGTGCTCCTCGGGATCGGCTTGTGCAAGCGTGTGCAGGGTGACGCTGATCACACCTTCTCACGTCGGGGCCCATCCTGCCAGACCTGGGCCCGCCCCCGCTCACCTTGGCCCCGGCTCCCGCCTTGGCTACCGTCGACGGGGCCCGAACGTGGACCTCAGGGGGAGCAAGTGAGCGAACTGCCTATTCCGTCGACCATCGACGACGTGACGGCCGAGTGGCTGGCCGCGGCACTGGGCGTCGACGGGGAACCCGCACCGGTGGTCGGACTCACCGCCGAGATGTTCGGCGAGGGCGTCGGGGTGAGCAGTTCGCTGTATCGCGTCGTCCCCGAGTACGAACCGGGAGGCAATGGGCAGCACCCCGAGTCGCTGGTGGTGAAGCTGAGGTCGGTCGAGGACTTCAACGCCGCCCGCTCCCACCTGCTGCAGATGTACCAACGGGAGGCGGGCTTCTTCTCAGAACTGGCCCCCCGGATGAGGGTACGGGTACCGCGCTGCTGGCATGCCGACTGCTCGGCGGAGACGCCCGACTACGTGATCGTCATGGAGGACCTGGCCGGACACCGGGTGGTCTCCCAGGTCGAGGGGTGCGGCCTCGAGGACGCCCGGGCGGTGATCGACCAGGTGGCGCTCTACCACGCCGACTGGTGGGAGCGCCACGACGAGATGAACGACCTAACGTGCCAGATCCCCATCGACCACGACCTCTATCTGCAGGTCCTGCCGGGGATGTTCACCGAGGGCTGGGAGGCGGCCCAGCGCTACCTCGACGTACCCGACGCCGTCAGGGACGTGGCCCCCCGCTACGCCGAGAACATCCCCACCATGCTGGGAATGCTGGGCCGCGGTCCCCGTACCCTGCTGCACGGCGACATCCGGATCGACAACATGATGTTCGCCCCCGACGGGGTGCCCTACGTGCTGGACTTCCAGCTCACCGGCGCCGGGAACGCCTCCTACGACATCGGGTACTTCCTGTCCCAGAGTCTCACCACCGGCGATCGGGCCGCCTGGGAGAGGGAGTTGTTCGACCACTACCTCCAAGCCCTGGATGCGGCCGGGGTCGAGGGGATCGACGGCGATTCCCTGTGGGAGACCTATGAGATGGCCTGTCTCTACTGCCTGATCTACCCGATGGCCGGAGCCGCCACCCTGGGAGACACCGACGAGCGCACCTTCGCCCTCTACCAGGAGATGATGAACCGCAGCGGCGCCGCCATCGCCGATCTCGATCTGGGAAGGTTGATCCCGTGAGTTCCTCGTCCCGCCCGCGGCTGATCCTGGACTGTGTTCGGGGTCCGGATCTGGGAAGGTTGATCCCGTGAGTTCCTCGTCCCGCCCGCGGGTGATCCTGGACTGTGTTCGGGGTCCGGATCTGGGA
>DRKF01000281.1 GCA_011051915.1 Acidimicrobiales bacterium
GCCTACATGGCCCACAAGGTGAAGCTGACCGTCCGGGGCGTGATCGAGAACATGTCGTGGTTCACCGGCGACGACGCCAAGCGCTACGAGCTCTTCGGTAGTGGAGGCGGCGCCGAGCTGGCCGCCAAGCTGGACGTCCCTCTGCTGGGCCAGATCCCCCTGGTGCCGGCGATAAGGGAGGGGGGAGACGTGGGCGCCCCCGTCGTCACCGCCCGCCCCGACAGCGAGGCCACCGCCATCTTCGCCGAGATCGCCCGTCTGCTCGATGAGGAGTACAGGCCGACTCTCCGCTACAACGAGGGTCTCAAGCTGCTCTGACACCGCCAGGAGGACCACCGGATGGCTCGAGTCGAACTGATTGATCCCGACCAGGCCGAGGGGCGCCAGAAGGAGGTCTTCGACCGGGTCAAGGCCTACTACCACATGGTCCCGGGGCTGCAGAAGGCCCTCAACTACCTGCCCGAGGTGACCGACTCGCTGTGGTCGCTCAGCCTGGCCACCGCCCAGGAGGGCTCCATCCGCGAGGAACTCAAGCGGATCTTCTTCGCGGTGACGGCCAACGCTGTCGAGTGCGAGTACTGCACCGCCGCCCACATGATCGCCCTGATGTTCGGGGAATGGACGAACGAGGAGTGCCTCGAGCTGATCTCGGGCAGGCCCTCCCCCCGTCTCACCGACAAGGAGAACGCCGCCGTCGACTTCGTGAGGGTCATCGGTGCCCGTCCCGCCGCCGCCACCGACGAGATGGTGCAGAAGCTCCGCGACGTGGGTTGGACCGATCCCGAGATAGTGGAGATCACCGCCTCGGTGGCCCTCATGCGCTACACGAGCACCATCGCCAGCGTGCTCGACGTCCCCCTGGAGAAGGCCATGGAGGGGATCGACGTGGCCTGCGGGGTGCCCCTGACCACCTTCGAGGACTGAGTTCCCCGATGTGGTTCAGTCCAACGGTGGGGGGCTGAACCCTCCGCTGATCTGCTCGATGACGGCGGCGGCGGCCAGGGCGGTGCGGTCCTCCAGATAGGGCCCCACCACCTGGACGGCGATGGGCAGACCGTTCGAGTCCCGGCCGATGGGAACCACGGTGGAGGGCAGGTAGGCCAGTCCCACCACGCCCATCCACACCATCTGATCGGTGTAGGGGCGCTCCTCCCCGTCGACGGTGATCGTCCTCGCGCTGAGCGGGTGGGAGTGGTCGTGGGGGATGGCGGTGGTGGGGCTGACCGGCATGAGCACCACGTCGTGGTGGGTGAAGAACTCCCGCCAGCGGGCTCTCATCTGCAGACGGCGCTCGTTGGCCGACAGCCAGGCCCGATGACGAAGAGCGGCCCGGCCTATCCCGAGATCCCCCTGGGCGGGCTCCTCCCCGGCGGAGCGACGGCGGTCGAATTCGTCCAGCTGGGCCAGGCTCCACGTACCGCTGAGGGCCCCGCCCAGCAGATCGGCGAAGACGTCGTCGGCCTTCGCGAGGGTGAAATCGGGCCGGGCCTCGGTGTCGACCCGGGCCCCGGAATCGGCCAGGGCCGCGGCCGTCGCCTCCAGAGCGGACCTGATCTCGGAGCCCACCGGGCAGTAGTCGTCGTCCAGCCAGGCCGCCACTCTGAGGTCGCCGGGGTCGACGGCGCGGGGTGGGGGGAGCTCTAGAGACCAGGCGGTGGCCTGCCAGCTGTCCGGTCCGGCCAGCAGATCCAGGCCCAGTGACACGTCGGCCACGGTGCGGCCCATGGGCCCGACCACGGCCAGGTCGGCCTGGGTGAGGGTGCCGGGCATCCCCGGGATCTGCCCCCGGGCGCTGCAGATGCCGTAGGAGGGCTTGTGGCCCACGACTCCGGTCATGCCCGAGGGGTTGCGGATCGATCCCGCGATGTCGCTGCCGATCTCCAGGGGGGTGAAACCCGAGGCCAGGGCGGCGGCGGCGCCACCGGAGGATCCCCCCGGGGAGCGGGTCAGGTCGTAGGGATTGTTGGTGGTCCCGTAGACGTCGTTGTAGCTCTGCACGTCACCGGCCCAGATGGGCAGGTTGGTCTTGCCGAAGACGACCGCACCGGCCCGGCGGTACCGGGCCACGGGGTCGGCGTCGGTCTGGGGGACGAAATCGGCCAGCATCGGGGCTCCCGAGGTGGTCACCAGTCCGGCGGTCTGCAGGGAGTCCTTGATGGTCACCGGAACACCGTGGAGGGGTCCGGGCTCGGCGCCCGAGGCCAGCGCCTCGTCGGCCGCGGCGGCGGCAGCCCGGGCCCTCTCCACGTCGAGGCGGACCACGGCGTTGACGGCCGGGTTGTGGGCCTCGATGCGGGCCAGCAGGGACTCCAACGCCTCGCGGCTGGAGATCTCCCGGTTGCGGATCGCGGCCGCCAGACCGGTGGCGGAAAGACGGAACGGCTCGGACATGTCTGCGGTCATCGGCACCCCCTGCGGGGTCCGACGCTAGCGGCGGGGTCGGGTGACTTCCGAAACGGGGACCGGGACCGGCACCGGGATTCCCCCGGTGCCCGGCGCCAACGGGGAACCCGGTTCGGCCCCGGTCTCGGTTCCGGCCCGGGCCGGGAGGTAGCGCCAGGCGAACAGCGAGCCGGCGGCGGCCACGGCGGCCACGACCAGGCTGGCCACGGAGAATCCCGAGATGAACGCGTCGGACACCTCCGTCAGGTAGCTGCCGGCCAGGGGACCGAGGCGCTCGGCGACGATCTGGGCCGCTCCCACGGAGTCCTCGGTGACCCTCTGGGCCTCGGCCGGCAGGCGGGCGAAGGTGGCGCCGTCGGCCAGGGCGGCGGTGTAGATCGAGCTGAAGACGCTGCCGACCACGGCCACCCCCAGGGTGCCGCCCAGTTCCCGGGTGGTGTCGTTCACGGCCGATCCGATCCCGGCCTTGTCGACGTCGAGGGATCCCATGATCGACTCGGTGGCCGGGGCGGTGGTGAATCCGAGCCCGGTGCCCAGGAACACCATCTGGCCGGCGATCTCGAGGTAGGAGGTGGTGGCCGAGACCAGGGAGATCCAGGCGAAGCCGGCGCTCATGAGGGCCAGGCCGGTCACGACCACCGCCTTGGTGCCGACCCGCTCCACCACCCGGGGGGCGACGATGGAGGAGAGGGCGACGGAGATGGCCACGGGTAGGACCCGGACCCCCGCACCCAGAGGGGAGTAGCCCCTGACCAGCTGGAAGTACTGGGTCACCAGGAACACGAAACCGAACAGGGCGAAGAAGGCCGAGGTGATCGAGATGCTGGCGGCGC
>DRKF01000282.1 GCA_011051915.1 Acidimicrobiales bacterium
ACCCGACGACATCGGGATGTCGGTCTCCTACCCGCTGCCGGGCACGAAGTTCCACGAGAGGGTGTCGGCCCAGTTGGGTGAGGTCCGCAACTGGGTCGACTCCGACGACATGGCCATGCTGTTCGAAGGTCCCTATCCCACGGCCTTCTACCGCAGGCTGCACGAGGTACTCCACATGGACTACCGCAGCCACCGGACCTGGCAGGCGCTGAAGCGAGCCCTGGCCGAGCGGAACCCGACCGCCGTGGAGCCGAGATCGGTAGCGGTCATGATCCGTGACCGTCTCCGCCTGCCCCTGGCCCGCAGGGCCCTGATGTCGGAGACGGAAGGAGGCAGCCCGACCGTGACCCGTCTACGGACCGAACTGGATCCCGCCGCGGCCGCCGCCCCGAGCCGGCAGCCCGACCACGATCCCACCCCCGGGTCCGGTGGGAGGGGGCCTGACGTCGAGGCCTAGTGCTTGACCACCGGTTCGAGGGTCTTGGCGTGATCGATCCAGCGCTGGACCTGGGTCACGGCCGGCACCTGGCGGACGTAGGGAACCTTCTTCTTGGCGTTGACCTCGGCCATCTTGGCCTGCAGCGAGGCGGCGTTACGGCGGCGGAGCTCCTTCACGGTGTCCACCCCGGCCGCCTCCAGGAGATCGGAGTACTGGGTGGAGACTCCCTTGACCCTCATGAGGTCGGCCCGGTTGACCCACTCGAGCACCCTCTTGTCCGAGATGCCGCACGAGTCGGCGATCTGCTTGCGGCCCTTTCGGGTCGCCCCGGCCTCGAGGAGCTTCTCACAGGTGTTGATGCCCTCCTTGGTCAGCTTGGCGGCGTTGCGCTTGCCGATTCCCTCGATGGCGGTGATTGAAGCCATTTCGTCCTCCGACCCCGGACTCCGGGACCGTGGGCCCGAACCGTCCGGTTCGTTTCTCGATGGTTGGTGCAGATGGTCTGCGGTGGTTGGACCGGTCCCCGGGGAACCGTGACCGAGGCCGAGACTACCGTTGCATCGAGGTCAGTTCGGTGACCGTCGCGAATCGACCGGCGGGAAACCCGCCTGGATGGCGGGATCCGGCTGCTGTGGCGACGGAGATCGCCGGACCGTCGGGTGGTTTCAGGTGGTGCCGGTGACCAGCCACACGTCCTGGCGGTAGCGGAGGTGGAGGGTCACGGATCTCACCACCATGAACAGCGTCAGGGCCGCCCACAGCCACCCGATGCCCAGACCCAGGGCGACGGTCGCGATCCCGGCGGTCACGAACACCAGAGCGGCTCCGGTCATGGCCCGGGCCAGGAACGTCAGGTCGCCGGCCCCGATGAGGATCCCGTCGAGGGCGAACACGTGGGCCCCCACGGGCTGCATGACCGCCACCCACACCAGCAGGAAGGAGGTCATCGAGATGACCTCGGGGTCGTTGCTGAACAACTCGGCCAGGGGCCGGGCGGCGACCAGCACGGCCAGCGCCGCGACCACCCCCACCACCACCGCCAGCTCGATCATCCGGCGACTGGCGTCGCGGGCCAGGTCGCGCCGGCCGGCCCCGAGGTGGCGGGCGACGAGGGCCTGACCGGCGATGGCCACGGCGTCGAGGGCCAGAGCCAGCAGGGTCCAGACCTGGGTGGCGACCTCGTGGCCGGCCAGGGCGACGGTGCCCAGACGGGAGGCCAGCAGGGCCGCGACCACGAAGCTGCCTCTGAGGGCGGTCGTACGCACCAGCAGGCTCAGCCCCCTCCGGAGGGATCTGATCAGCTCGCGGGGATCGGGCCTGATCGACACCTCCAGCCGCAGCACGGTCCGGACGATCACCGTGACGTAGATGGCGCCGCCCACGGTCTCGGCCAGGACCGTGGACCAAGCCGACCCGGCGATGTCCAGGTCCAGCCCGTAGACCAGGAAGACCTCGGTGATCAGGTTCAGTACCGCCGTGCCCAGGGCCACCACCAGGGGTGTCCGGGTGTCCTGCAGTCCACGCAGGTAGCCGGTACCGGCCATCACGATCAGAACCGAGGGCAGCCCCACCAGACTGATCAGGAGGTAGGTGCGGGCGTGACCGGCCACGGCGGGGGCCACGTGGAAGAGCCCGATCAGGGGATCGGCGGCCACGGCCAGCACTCCGGCGATCACAACACCCAGGCCGACCGCCAGCCACAGTCCCTGAACCCCCTGAACCGCCGCCCCCGCCTGGTCGCCCGCTCCGAGGTGGCGACCCACCGTCCCCGTGGTGCCGTAGGCGAGGAAGGTCACCAGGGCCGATACGCTCAGCAGGATCGCCGAGGCCGCGGCCAGCCCGGCCAGACGATCGGTGCCCAGGTGTCCGACGATGGCCGTGTCGGTGAGGACGTAGACGGGCTGGGCGACCAGAGCGCCCAGGGCCGGTACCGCCAGGCGGAGGATGTCACGGTCATGGGGCCCACGTCCGGGCCTCTCGGGTAGTCGCACCGACGCAGTATGGGGGAAGATCTCCGGAGACGGTGCGGTGACGCACCGGGAGACCGAAGGAGCTCGACCAGATGGAGACCACCGAGCCGACGGAGATCGATCTCTACGATCCGCGGTCGTTCGTGGACGGTGTGCCCCATGGGGCGATGGCCCGTCTGAGGGAGGCCACGCCCGTCTTCCGGCATCCGGAGAGGGCCATGCTCGGCTGGCCGGAGGGTCCCGGGTTCTGGGCGGTGCTGAGATACGCCGACGTCGTCCACGTCAACCGTCACCCGGAGATCTTCTCGTCCCACGTCGGTGCCACCCAGATCCGTGATCCGGCCCCGGAGGACCTCCCCTTCGTCCAGCAGATGATCCTCAACATGGACCCTCCCGACCACACGGTGATGAGGCGGGTGGTCCAGCGGGGATTCACGCCCCGGCGGATGGAGGCGATGAGGGACGATCTGGCCCGGCGGGCGACGATGCTGGTCGACCGGGTCATCGAGGCGGGGGAGTGCGACTTCGTGCGTGACCTTTCGGCGGACATGCCGCTCATGACCCTGGCCGAACTCATGGGTGTGCCCCTCGAGGACCGTGGTCTCATGAAGGGCTGGGCCGATCGGATCATCGGCTACCAGGACGAGGAGTACGCCGCCGGGTCGGTGGCCGAACAGGCCGGACCCCAGAAGGTGAACCCGAGGTCCCGTGAGGCGCTCAGCGACATGTTCGAGTACGCCCACGCCCTGGCCGAGGAGAAGCTGGCCCACCCCGGTGACGATCTGCTGACGATGGTCCTGACCGCCGATGTGGACGGTGAGAAGCTCAGCGTGGAGCAGTTCGAGAACTTCTTCTTCCTGCTGGCGGTGGCCGGCAACGAGACCCTGCGCAACGGCATCCCCGGGGGGATGTGGGCGCTGATGGAACATCCCGACCAGAGGCGGCGACTCCTGGACGACCCCTCCCTGCTGGGCAGCGCCATCGACGAGATGCTCCGCTACCACTCGCCGGTGGTGCACTTCCGCCGTACCGCCACCCGCGACACCGAGCTGGGAGGGCGGCGGATCGCCGCCGGGGAGAAGGTCGTGGTCTTCTACGCCGCGGCGAACCGCGATCCCGAGGAGTTCCCCGACCCCGACCGGTTCGACATCGCCCGGACCCCGAACCGGCACCTGGCCTTCGGATCGGGGCCCCACGTGTGTCTCGGGGCCCGGCTGGCCCGAATGCAGATGGAGGCGATGTTCTCCGAGATCCTCTCCCGTATGCCCGACATCGAACCGGCGGGAGATCCGGTTCGTCTCGGGTCCAGCTTCCAGGCCGGTTTCAAACGGATGCCGGTTTCCTACACCCCCGGTCCGACCGTGCTGGGATGAGTTGTGCCTCGGTGGCCCGACGCCGGTGCCGCGCTGCGCACGCTCCGGAACGTCACTGTGACGAACCCAGACGCTGGACCCCCGAGGAGATGTCGACGATCCATATCTCACCGTCGGGACCGGTGGTGACCTGAACCGGAGTACCCGCCCTCACCGGCAACAGCCTGATACCGCCGTCCTCGGACACCGCGAAGAGCTCGCCGGTGCAGAAATCGGCCACGATCAGCGAGTCCCTGAGGCCGGGGAACAGGTCACCGTCGTAGACACTGCCCCCCATCACCGCACACCGCTCCCCGTCGTGGGCGTAGACGGCCACGGGGGGCACCAGGCCGTCGGAGGCATCGGCGGG
>DRKF01000283.1 GCA_011051915.1 Acidimicrobiales bacterium
AACCTCGCCGAACCCCTCGGTCTGGACACGATCGCCCCTCTGGCCGTCACCGAGAACAGGTTGTTGCTCTTCTCCAACAGTCTCCGGGGAAGACCCGAACACCTGCTGACGACCTGGGACATCGACGAGATCACCCACATGTCCATCGACCACGAGGAAACCGGAGGACTGGCCCTCATCAGCATGGGCTTCTCCGACGGCAGCCGGGGAGGAGCCTGGTGTCAGACCCTCGGTGTGCCCGACCGCTGGTCGGAGGTGGGCAGGCTGGTCCGCGCCTACCACGAGGCCAGGCGCAGGCGGAGCCTCTCCACCGATGACGGAGCCCGAGGCTCCCACTCCTGATCCGAGCGGTCGGATCAGATCTCGACCCAGCCCTCGGGGGGACTGCCCTTGCCGGGGTGAATCGTCCCGCACTCGGGGCACCTGCGGGCCTCCAGATCGGCGTGGAAGGCATCGTAGATACCGGGCAGGGCGTCGACGATCCCCGAGGCACTGGCCAGAGGCACCTCGACCCGATGGACCCGGGCACTGCAGTTGAAGCAGTACCACTCGAACCCCTCCTTCATTCCGAACATCCGGGGGGACTCCACCACCAGACCGATCGAGCCGGGCTGGGGCCGCTGGGGGGCGTGAATCGTGTGGGACGGAAGGAAGAACACCTCTCCCTCCCGGATGGGAACGTCGTAGATCTCGCCGCCGTCGGCGATCTTGAGGACCATGTCGCCCTCCACCTGGTAGAACCACTCCTCCACGGGGTCGTCGTGGAAGTCGACCCTGGTGTTGGGGCCACCGACGACCATCACGATCATTCCCGTGTCCTCGTGCAGCAGCTTGTTGCCCACAGGGGGCTTCAACTGGTCACGATTGGCCTCGATCCAGGCCTCGAAGTCGAAGGCCTTCAGTTTCGGGTGTGGCTTCATCGCTCGGTTCCCATCTGCGGCTGACCCTTGGTTGAGCGGTTGATCGGCACCCCGCCGCTCCCCGACTCAGGACACAGGAAAACCACGATCCGTGTCAATGCCGCCGGAAGGGCCGGTCGGGCCGGCGGCAGCCCCTCTGTACGGCCCGGCGCCGGCATGCGAACATCGGACCATGAGTTCCGGATCCACCGACGGGGGTGACTCTCCCCGCCTAGTCACGCCGCGCGGTCGGTTCCCCCATCTGCGAATGGCGGGAGACCTCGTGTTCGTCTCGGGTACCAGTTCGCGCCGTCCCGACAACACCATCGCCGGGGTGGAGGTCGACGAGATGGGCACGACGGCGGTCGACGCCGGTGTTCAGACCACCGAGGTGCTGCGGAACATCGAGCGGATTCTCAACACCGTCGGGCTGGACCGCACCGACCTGGTGGACGCCACGGTGTTCCTCGTAAGCATGAACGACTTCGGGGACTACAACCGGGCCTGGGCGGAGTTCTTCGACGACCCGGCCTTCCCCGACTGCGTGGCCCCGGCCCGCACAACGGTGGCGGTGCACCAGCTCCCCCACCCCCATCTGGTGATCGAGGTCAAGGCCACCGCCCTGCGCCGCCCCGGCACCGTCGAGGAAGGGCAGCGGGAGGAAGGGCAGTGAGCAGCGTCAACCGGCACCAGCCACCCCGGGTCGACATCCACTCCCACTTCTATCCGCTGCTGTCCCGCCGCCAGGGCGAGATCCTGGGCCTGGCGGAGACCCCCTGGCTGCGAGACGACGGCGACGGCACCGGGTTCATGATGGCCGGCGACGAGGAGTACCGCCCGGTGCAGGCACCCCTGTGGGATCCCCGGGCCCGCCTGATCCAGATGGACGAGACGGGTGTGACCGCCCAGGTCATGTCGGCGACACCGATGCTGTTCGCCTACGACGCCGAGCCCGCCGTCGCCGAGCGCTGGTCGGCGATGATCAACGACATGGCCCGCGAGATGTGCGAGGCCGACCCCTCCCGGCTCCACTCCCTGTGTCAGGTTCCGCTGCAGGACGTGGATCGGGCCTGCCGGGAGGCCCGACGGTCGATGGACAAGGGTCACGTGGGGATCCACATCGGCAACCACGTCCGAGGACGCAATCTCGACGATCCCGAACTCGAACGGTTCCTGGCGTTCTGCGCCCATGAGGGAATACCGATCCTCGTCCACCCATGGGACATGTTCGCCCCCGAACGCATGGACAGGTACATGCTCAGGTGGCTTGTGGGCATGCCGGCCGAGACCCACCTGGCCATCCTCTCCCTGGTCCTGTCAGGCACCTTCGAGCGCCTGCCCCGCGATCTCAGGATCTGCTTCGCCCACGGCGGAGGCAACTTCGCAGCCCAGATCGGGCGGGTCGACAACGCCTGGAGGCGAAGGGACATAGTGAGGGCCGACTGCCCCCAACCGCCTTCGAGCTACGCCGACCGGTTCAGCGTCGATTCCGCCGTGTTCAGCGAGGACGCCCTGCAACTCCTGGTTGCGGTCATGGGCACCCAGCGCATCCTGATGGGTTCGGACTACCCCTTCCCACTGGGCGAGATCGAACCGGGAAGCCTGGTGGCCGACAGCCCTTCCCTCGAGGACGGCCAGCGGGCCGCGATCCTCGGGGGTAACGCGGCCCGATTCTTCGGCATCGACCTACCCGGCACCCACGCCACGAACCGACTCTGACGTCGGTTGGCCTTGAGACATTCGTCACGAGTACGTAGTCTCCCGCTCAGCATCCCATGGTCACCAAATCACAGGGGGGACGACCATGACCCGTAGACGATCAGTCTGGATAGCTCTTCTGGCGGCGCTGGCCCTGCTGGCCGCCGCCTGTGGCGATTCCGGAACTTCGGAGAGCGGCGACACCGCCGCTCCCACCACGGCGGCGGCCTCGGGCGGCGACGAAGCCACCACGACGACCGCGGCATCCTCCGGTGGTGACAGCACCACCGCGGCCACCGAGCCTGCCAACACCGATCCCATCAAGATCGGGGCCCTCACATCGTTGACCGGGCCGTTCACGTCCTGGGGTATCCCGGCCTCCACCGGCATGCAGCTCGCGGTCGACGAGATAAACGCCGCCGGCGGGGTCAACGGCCGCATGCTCGAGCTGGTGGTGGTCGACGACCAGTCGAACCCCGAGGAGGCGGTGAAGGGCTTCAACCGGCTCATCGACGAAGGCGTGGTGGCCGTGGCCGGCAGCATCTCCAGCGGGGTGGCCCTGGCCGAGACCCAGATCGCCGAGGACGAGGGGATCCCTCTGTTCCTCAGCAAGGCCGGATCGGGAGCCATCCTCACCACCGACAGCCGCTACACATTCCGGACCTGTCTGCCGGCGGCCCCGATGATCGCCACCCCGTGGGCCAAGTACGTCGAGGACAACGGGATAACGAAGGTGGGCGCCGTGATCGCCGACTACGCCTGGGGTCAGTCCTTCCAGGCCGCGGTCGAGGAGGCCTTCGGCGCCATGCCCGGGGTCGAGGTCCAGTTCGAGGTGGCTCCCGTCAAGGAGCAGGACTTCACCACCTACCTCCGCAGCCTCCAGGAATTCGATCCCGAGATCATCCTCGGCACCGGCCATCCGCCGGGAGTGGCGTCGATCCTGGTGCAGTCCGGGGACCTGGGCCTGGACGTGGGAGTCACCGGCCCCTCGTCGTCGCTGGCGGCGGTGATGGAGCGGATGGGTGACGCGGCCATCGGGCGCTACCTCGACTACAGCTGCGCCGACTACTTCAGCGACTCCTACGCCGATCTGGCCAAGAGGTACATCGCCGGTACCGATCAGGGATTCATGGAGGACGACGCCGTGGCCGACTACGGCGTGGTCATGGCCGTGGCCGAGGCCGTGGAGAACGTGGGTGACGACCCCGCCGCCATCGCCGAGTACCTCCACGCCAACAGCTTCGACGTGCCCGGGCTGGCCTATCCCCTGGCCTGGACCGAGTGGGGCGAGCTGTCCCAGGCGCAGCCGCTGCTCATCAAGATCGGGCCCGGACCGGCCCCCGAGGGGCTCAACGAGGCCGGTGACTGGTGGCCCGAGCTGCTGATCCAGTCCGATCCGCTCGTGCCCTACGTCCCGGGTTCGTGAACTGACTCCGGCCTCGACCTGAACACCTGACGGCGCGCGGAGGCCCTCGAAGTAGTGACCATTCTGAGACTTCGAAGAGTCGAGAAACACTTCGGAGGCCTCCCCGCCGTCGCCGGTGTCGACCTGGACGTCGAGGCCGGTGAGATCCTGGCCCTGGTGGGCCCCAACGGGGCGGGCAAGAGCACCCTGCTCAAGGCGATCAGCGGTCTCCAGCCACCCACGCGAGGGTCCATCGAGTTCGACGGACGGCGCATCGAGGGGATGGGCGCCCACGACGTCCGCCGTCTCGGGGTGGCGATGGTGCTGCAGACACCCCGTTGGTTCGAATCCATGACCGTCGAGGAGAACGTGGCCCTCGGATCCCTGTTCGGATCGGTTGGCCGGAGGCCCTCCCTCTCCACCGCCAGAGGCCACGCCCGAAGGGCCCTGGAGTTCGTGGGCCTGGCCGATCGGGCCGGAGAGGACGTCGCCAGCCTGACCCTGCACCAGCAACGCTTCCTGGAGCTGGCCCGGGCTCTGGCCGGGGAGCCCCGGCTCCTGCTGCTCGACGAGGTCATGGCCGGGCTGAACGACACCGAGCTGCAGGCCTCGATCGACATCGTGAGAACGGCTCGAAGGGAACTGGGCGTGACCGTCATCTGGGTCGAACACGTCATGAAGGCGGTGATGAGCCTGGCCGAGCGAATCGTGGTGCTGAACTTCGGCCAGGTTCTGGCCGACGGCGAGCCCCGCGAGGTGATGACCGATCCCCACGTCGTGTCGGCCTACCTCGGCGACGAGATCGATATCCATGGCTGAGTCGGCGGCGATGGGCTCACAATCGGCCTCCGGGGCCGCAACACCGCACTCGCCGGCCGCGGCCGATCCTGAGGCGCTGCTCAGGGTGGAATCGCTCAGTTCGGGCTACCTCGGTGAGGACGTCGTTCTAGATGTCAACCTCACCGTCGCCGCCGGTGAGGCTGTGGCCGTGATCGGCTCCAACGGTGCGGGCAAGACCACCCTGCTCAAGACCATCTGCGGCCTCATTCCCACGACCGCGGGCGAAACCCGGTTCGGATCCCGTCGGCTCACCGGTCTGGGCGCTCACAGGGTGGCCCGCCTGGGAGTGGCCTTCGTCCCGGCCGAACGCCACCTGTTCAACACCATGTCGGTGGAGGAGAACCTGGCGCTGGGTGCCTATCCACACCGTCCCGATCCCGAGACCCTCGACTCGGTCTTCGAGCTGTTCCCCCGGCTGGGCGAGAGGCGGGGTCAGCATGCCGGCACCATGAGCGGAGGCGAACAGCAGATGCTGGCCGTGGGCCGGGCCCTGATGTCGCGACCCAGGCTCCTGATCCTCGACGAACCCACGACCGGCCTGGCGCCGGTGCTGGCGTCGGAGGCCTACGCCACCCTGGGCCGTCTCCGCGGCGAGGGCCTCACCGTGCTCGTGGCCGAGCAGCACGTACCCCTGGCCCTGAGCCTGGCCGATCGGGCCTACGTCCTCGATCACGGGCGAGTCGACCTGGAGGGCAGCTCAGCCGAGCTGGCCGACAACCCCGAGGTCCGGCGGGCCTACCTGGGGATCTCATGAGCACGCCGACCCACCGGGGAGAGCCGAGATGAAGGCGGTGTTCCTCGACGGAATCGTCCTGGGCCTGCAGATGGGTCTGCTGGGGGTGGGACTCACCCTCATCTACGGGCTGGGCGGGGTGCTGAACCTCTCCCACGGCCAGTTCGCGGTCCTGGGGGCCATCGTGATGGCTCGGGTGCTCCAGCACGGCGCTTCGCTGTGGATGGCCGTTCCCCTCGGTCTGCTGGCCGCCGCCGCGGTGGCGGTTCTGTCCGACCTCACCATCATGCAGCCGGTCTACCGACTGCGGGGCGAGGCCCGGGTGCTGCTGGGACTACTGCTGATGCTCGGGGTGGGAACCATCATCGACGGCTACCTGGAGTGGAAGTACCCGATAGAGGCCCTGAACATCCGAATCAGCGGCGACCCGATCTCGATAATCGGTGTGCCCATGAGGGTCGGAAGCCTGGTGGCCTCGGCGATAGCCCTGGCGGCGGGGGCGGCTCTGTTCGTCTTCCTGCGCTACACGACATTCGGGAGGGCCACCCGATCGATCATCGAGGACGAGGAGGGGGCCAGGCTCTGCGGCATCAACCCCGCCCTGGTTCGAACCCTCATCTTCGGGCTGAGCGGGGCGTTGGCCGGACTGGTGGCGGTGTCCCGGGCCATGACCTCGCCCGTGATCTCCACCGCCGGGGTGGAGCTGACCATCCTGGCCCTGATCGTGGCCGTGGTCGGGGGGCTGGGCAGCGTCTCGGGCGCCTTCGTGGCCGGGGTTCTGTTGGGGATCGTGAACACGGTCAGCGCGTTCTACATCGGTACCTACATCACGACCATCGTGCTCCTGGCCGCCGCGGCCCTCACCATCGTCTTCCGGCCCGCGGGAATCCTGGGAAGGAGGGCTTGACCCCATGAGTGGAATCTCCACCCAGAGCACATCGGCAAGCCGGGCCCTGGAGTTGTTCGGCGCCTACAGCCCGATCGCCCTGACCGCGGCTCTGCTCGCCCTGGTTCCCCTCCGCTACTCCGACTCCCGCACCATGATGACGGTGATCATCATCGGAATGGTCTTCGCCGCCTACACGATCGCCTTCAACATCATCCTGGGAAGCACCGGTCAGCTGTTCCTCTGTACCGGGGCCCTGGCCGGGATCGGGGGTTTCACGTCGGCCATCCTCACCTCCAAGCACGGCTGGCCCTTCATCCCCAGCATCGTGTTGGGCACCCTGTTGGCCTCGGCCATAGGCGGGCTACTGAGCTGGGTGGCGGTCCGCCGCTCGCTCGACGCCATCTTCACCGGTGTCGTCACCCTGGCCTTCTCGCTGTCCTATGAGAATCTGGTGCTGGGCCGCAAGGATCTGACCGGGGGCGAGAACGGCCTCAGGGTCAAGGCCGCCGCCGACACCATCCTGACCACCCGGGTCGCCCCCTACTACGTGTTCCTCGGTCTGGTCGTGGTCTATCTCGTCCTCTACCGGCTGATCGAGCGGTCCCACGTGGGCTGGGCCTTCCGCTCACTACGCGACGACGAGGTGGCGGCCGAACTGTCGGGGGTGAACGTCACCCGCTACCGCGTCTACGCCGGACTGATCGGTTCGGCCATGCTGGGGCTGGCCGGAGCCCTCTTCGCCCACAACCGCGAGTTCATCGCCCCCACCACCTTCGCCTTCGGCGCGGTCGACGTGCGGGTTCTGGTGATGCTGGTGTTCGGTGGCATCGGGTCCATGCTCGGACCCGTCATCGGGGCTGTCGCCCTGACCATCGTCGATGAGGCCCTGGTCGACTTCGCCCAGCTGCGCATCATGCTCTACGGCATCGTCATCGTGGTGCTGTTCCTCGGTTTCCGCCGGGGAGTGGTCCCCTCGGTCGCCGCACTGCGAGAGCGGTTGACTCATCTGGGGCGGCGATCGACCCCGGCCGCTGTGAAACCACCGGGTTCGACCCCGAGGAGTTGAGGTCGGGAACACGGGAGTTGCTCAGCGGTGTTCTCCGGAGTCGACACGAGGCTGCCGAGACGGTCAGCCCGGGATCGCCAACTCCACGACGATGATGTCCTCGAACCATCCCTCCGGCGAGATCGTCTGAGACCTGTCCTCCATGCGACGAACGAATCCTGATCCCGGGTCGTAGGTCATGGTGATCTCCTGGCCCAGCTCCAGATCATCGGCCATCCAGATCAGCTCATCGTCCTCGAGGTCATCCACGTCATCACCGAGGGCCGATCTCATGGATTCGATCAGAACCGGGCGAGCCCGCTCGTGGTCGATGCTCTCGGAATACCTGAACACGACGCACCCGTTCCCGTCCGACGGGGTGACCAATTCCAATCTCTCCACGGCGGGTACGGGATCGCCACCGAAGGGGTTCTCGATGGTCGTCTCGGTGACATCGGGCTCGTCGACCGCAAAGCTGATGCCCTCGAACAGGTGCAGCAGCATGGCCCGACGCCCCACCTCGTACTCCACGCCATCATCGTCCAGCCCGCGAAAGTAGTCAGCGGTGAGCATCAGCGGGGAATCCGGTTCGGGATCCAGGGGAGCCACCGCGTCGAAGGTGGCGCCTATGTCGGCTCGTAGCTCGTCGAGATTCAGGATCGAGACGTCGAGCCGATCCGCACTCATGTGGTAGGTGAATCGCCTTCGGGGTAGTTCGTCGAGAAGCTCCTCGAGATCGTCGAGGGCACGGGCGGGAAGCAGAATTCCTTCCACCACCAGGCGGTCCGCCTCCCATCGGAAGTCCCACCCCGACGAATCCTGACTGAGAACGGTGAGTTCCACGGGGTAGGAGTCGAAGTACTCCCGACTGCCGTCCAGCCGGTTCTGGCCCTCCATGGTCACGGTCAAGTCGAAGCGGTCCCCCTCTCGCCAGGGCGGGTCGGCCTCGAGCGAATCTCCCACAGGCAGTTCCCCCGTACACACGGGACCCGACTCGGCGACCGCCACGGTCGTCGTGACCTCCTCGAGTGCGGCGGAGTCCGACTCGGGTGGGCTGGTGCTCGCAACATCGCCGCCGTCCGAACTGGGCGGCGGAGACCCGGGCGTCTGTGCCGCCGTATCCTCGTCCGAGAGATCCGTCGTGGAGGTGGGTGAGTCCTCCACCGATGTCGACGATGTGGCGATCGGCTGCTCCGGCCCCGACGAATCATACGAATTCACCGGGTCCGTCGGTCCCGCGCCGCAGGCGGCGGCCAAGACCGCCACCAGGACGATCATCGAGAACCAGCGGGCCCCGAGAAGAGCTCTCCCCTGCGACCGGAGATCCACGCCTCCGCTGGTACCACCCTTCATGGCTGCCTCCCACCTCGGGACTCGATCGCGGTTACTCCGTTCCGATCGGTCGCCGGAGATCCGATATTGAGAATCGGCCCATTGCCACCATGCCCGGCCCGGCGAGATGCAGCCCGCGCTACATCGGTGTCCCGAGCCGGGGTTGCCTCTGTCCACAGGCCCGGGATGATCGCTTTCCTCGGCTCAGGAGGCATCTGGTAACCCCCTCACGTCCGTACCCCGTCGGTGACGCGCCGTCCGGGCACACCCTCCGTTTCGAGATCGGTACGAGGCCGGTTCATGACGTCCAGCTGCGCCAGAGCCAGGGTCGGTACGTTCCCGACACCGGAACCACCGGGGCGGGCGGCCGGCTGCTCCAGCAGCCAGAATCGGTGGATGGACACCCATCATCCCGTAGCCCTCATCACCGGCGGCGGTAGCGGAATCGGGGCCGCCACCGCCCGGCGTCTGGCCCGGGACGGATACCGGGTCGCCGTGACCGGCCGGCGACGCCATCCCCTGGAGGCCGTGGCCGCCACTGTCGACGGCCTGGCGATAGTCGCCGACACCTCGGTGGAGACCGACTGCCGGAGAGCCGTCGAACTCACCATGGAGCGGTTCGGCCGGCTCGACGCCCTGGTGGCCAACGCCGGAATCGAGGCCATGGGCTCGGCCGCCGACCTGGATCTCGATGATTGGCACCGTGTCATGAGAGTGAACGTCGACGGGGCGCTCCTGGCGGTCCGGTCGGCCACCGAGGCACTTCGGGCCACCCGGGGTTCGATCGTCGTGGTCTCCTCGGTCGCCGGGCTGACCGCCGGGCCGTCCTACACCGCCTACGTCACCTCCAAGACCGCGGTACTGGGCCTGGTTCGTTCCCTGGCGGTCGACCTCGGACCCCACGGAGTGAGAGCCAACGCGATCTGTCCGGGATGGGTGGCCACCGAGATGAGCCGACGGGAGGTCACCGCTCTGGCGGAGAACTCGGGGCTGACCGACGACGAGGCCCGACACCGACTGGTGGAGTATCTTCCCCTCGGCCGGATGGCCGAACCGGAGGAGATCGCCGGGGCAATCGCCTTCCTGGCGGGGCCCGACTCGTCCTTCGTGACCGGCACCACCCTGGTGGCCGACGGCGGTGGGTCGGCGGTCGACGTGGGCACCCTCGCCTACCGGGAGATGCCGTGAACCGCCGACTCCGGGCCATGCTGATCCTCACCGAGAACGTGCCCCTGGTACCACCCGGGGACGTGGGGGCTCTCGTCGACATGGCGGTCACAGCCGAACGGGCCGGTGTCCACAGCGTCATGCTGAGCGACCATGTGTGCCTGGGTCCCGAGGC
>DRKF01000284.1 GCA_011051915.1 Acidimicrobiales bacterium
GCCTGCTCTCACCAGACACGAACTCGGACCGATGACCCTCACCGAGGTGCTCGCCGCCCGAGCCGGATGCCACCGCTCCGAGAAGCTGCCGGTGCCGCGCCGGCCGCTGATCACCCCCACCGACGACCGTGGTCAGGCCCTCCCCACCGGGCAGGTCCAGCTCCGGGCCGAAGGGGATCCGGTCCTGGACGGTCACGCCACGGTCTACGACGTCGGCTACGACATGTACGGCGGTCCGGATCGAGGCGGCTGGACCGAGCACATCGTGAGCGGAGCGGGAGCGAAGTCGCTCTCGGAAAACCCGGATGTCGTGTTCCTCATCAACCACCAGGGCGAGCCCCTGGGACGGACCACCTCGGGGACCATGGACCTGGCCGAGGACGGCACCGGCCTCCGCAATGTCGTGAGACTGAACGCGGATGACCCGACGGTCCAGGGTCTGGTGCCGAAGATCGAACGCGGCGACATGACCGAGCAGTCCTTCGCGTTCCGCATCGTCCGCCAGGAATGGGACGAGGCCTACACCGAACGGTGGATCACCGAGTTCTCCATCGACCGGGGTGACACCTCGATCGTGACCTTCGGTGCCAACCCCCACACATCGGCGCATCTGCGCTCGGCCGATCTGCTGGTGGCCGAGCTGCTCTCCATCGACCCCGCCGCGGTGATCTCCGAACTCGCCGCCAACCCCACCCTTGATCTCCGTCAGATCTGGCTCCGGCTCGGAGACCTGATCGACGAGACCGGCGCTCCCGATGAGCGCCGGGAGGACCGGCTCTCCCTGACGGAGGCCCGCACCCTCATCTGAGCCCACCCATCCCGGGCCGGGCACCCACCACGAGTCCACGCCGCGGCCGCGCCGCCCCTCGGGGCACCCGGCACCGCACCTGGACGGACCACACACGAGTCCCCAAGGAGGACACATGTTGGAACGTCTCCGGGCGCGGCTGCGCGCCCTGATCGAGCAGCGGACCGAGCTGCTCTCCCAGCGTCAGGCGATCATCGACCTGGCCGACAGCGAGGAGCGATCCGAGCTGACCGAAACCGAGACCACCGAGGTGCGGCAGATCACCGACCAGGTCCGTGACCTGGACTCGGAGGTCTCCGAGGTCACCGAGCGGATCGCCGAGCTCGAAGCCGAAGCCGAGGCGACCGAGCGCGCCGAGCGCGCCGCGGCCCAGTTCCAGGCCGACACCCCGCCCGTCCGGGTCGGGGATGAGGCCCGGACCTACCGGCCCGACGCCGAGCATTCACTTTTCGGTGACATGCTCGCCTCCCGCAACGGCGACATCGGGGCCCAGGAGAGGCTGGCCCGCCACCAGCAGGAGACCCGTGCCATCGGCACCAGCGCGGTGGCCGGACTGGTGCCGCCCGCCTATCTCCTCGATGAGTTCGCCGAGCTGGCCCGCGCCGGCCGGGTGTTCCTCAACGTGCAGAGGTCCATTCCCCTGCCGGCAGTGGGGAACACCCTGGAGATCTCCCGCCTGACGACCGGCACCTCGGTCGCTGCGCAGGCGTCGGAGAACACGAGCGTGTCGGAAACCAACGCCGATGACACGACCCTGAGCGTCCCCGTGCGGACGTTCGCCGGTCGTCAGACCGTCAGCGTCCAGGCCCTCGACCGCTCGGCAGTGGCGGTTGACCAGCTCATCATGGGCGACCTCGCCGCGGACTACGCGGTGCAGGTCGACAGCTCGGCCCTCAACGGCGACGGCAGCTCGGGTGCCCACACCGGGATCCTGCAGACGTCGGGCATCACGACCGTGAGCTACACCGACACGACCCCCACCGTGGCGGAGTTCATGCCGAAGCTGGCCGATGCGATCCAGGGAGTGAACTCGGCGCGGTACATGCCCGCCGATTCGATCTTCATGCACCCCAGGCGCTGGGGATGGCTGATCTCGGGTGTGGATTCGTCCAACCGGCCGCTGATCGCGGTCGAGGCCGGAGGGCAGAACGTCTTCGGCAGCGGTGACGCTGCCGCCGTCGGCAGAGTGGGATCCCTGCTCGGTCTGCCGGTCTACGTCGACGCCAACATTCCCACCAACTTGGGGACGGGCACGAACGAGGACGCGGTGATCGTCACCCGCTCGGCGGACCACATCATCGCCGAGTCGGACCTGATGGAGCTGCGGATCGACGAGGTGACGAGCCTCGGCGTGACGATGGCCCTGTACGGCTATAGCGCCTATTCGGCCGGTCGGTATCCCGCCTCCACGGCGCAGATCACCGGCACCGGCCTGGTGACCCCGACCTTCTGATCGGGCTCTCGGGGGATGGGGTAGATCGCCGCCCCATCCCCCGATCATCCGCCGGCGATCTGAGGAGGACCCATGTCCGGAGATCTGCTGTCTGCCCTGGCGCGCGAGCGGGAGGGCTACCTCGCCCGTGGGCTCGAGGATCGGGTCGCGGCTGTCGACGCCGAGATCGAGCGGCTGGCCCCGAAGCCGAAGCGTAAGCCGCGGGTCAAGCGCGAGGACTGATGGCGACTCTCGACGTCCTGGACTCCACCGAGGCCCTGGCCGCCATCAGCGAGCCGTCGGCCGACACCACTCTGCTGGCGGCCTATGTGTCCGCGGTCTCACTCCACCTGGACGAGATCGCGGGGCCGGTCGTGCAGAGGTCGGTCACCGACACGCATGATGGCGGCCGGTCCTCGGTGTGGCTGACGGGACGTCCGGTGTCGTCGATCACCACGGTGGTCGAGGACGGCACCACTCTCACCACCTCGGACTGGCACGCCCGCCGCAGATCGAGCGATTCGACCCTGTTCACCGGAGAGGTCGTCCGGGTCTCGGGCGATTCGGCGATCACCTGGACCTCGGGTCTCGACAAGGTGGTGGTCACCTACGTCGCGGGGCGGTTCGCCGACACCGCCTCGGTGGATGAGCGGTTCAAGGACGCCGCCCGACTGCTGCTGCAGAACGCCTGGCGGGCCCAGCAGCACGCGGTCCGCGGCCTCGACGAGTACGACGTCCCCAGCACCTCATTTCGCAAGTTCGGGCTTCCGAATGCGGTCAGAGACATTCTGGCCGGTGAGCTGCGGGCCTCGGCTCACGGGATCGCAGTGGCGTGACCGCCGGCAGCACTCTCGCCGTGGTCAAGGCCGGGCTCAAGACCCGGTGGGAAGCACGAGCGGGATTGAGCGGGATTCCGGTGAGTCTCGGCATCCCACCCCACGCCCTGACCCAGAGCGCGATCTGGTTCGAATCGGCTCGGGCCGATGACGAGATCGACGACATGCGCGGCGGCTCCAAGCAGGTCACCGAGGAATTCACGCTCGACCTGGTCATCCAGGCCCTCGACCAGGACACCGACTCGGCCGCTGATACGAAGATCGTCTCCCTGTTGGCCGAGATCCAGGCCGACCTGGCCGAGGACCCCACGGTCGGGGGGGTCGTGAACTGGGTCGTCCTGGACGGGTGGGAGCACGCCCTCGGCTGGTGGCAGGGCCGGTGGCACGCACGACTGGATGTGGACCTGCGGGTCCGCGCCCACCTGGACGTCCCCTGAGGAGGACCCATGCGACTCATCCACGACGGAGATCGAGCGGTCTCCATCACCGGCCTCGGGATCGTCTCGCCCGGGGACGCCATCGAGATCGACGACGAGCGGGGGAAGTCCCTGCTCGACCAGGGCGGATGGATCCGCCCGACCAAAGCCCGGCGCAAGCCGCAGACTGAGGAGGCCTGATGGGCACCAGGACAGGACTCGACGCCCAGCTGGGTATCGCCGAGGAGAGCACCGTCGGAACCGCGGTCACCGTCACGCGGTTCTATCCGATCACCAGTGAGAGCCTCAAGGCCGACTATGCCCGGATCGAGAGCGCGAGTCTGCGCGCCGGCCGGGTGTTCATGGACCCCGACGACTCCGCCTCGGGTGAGATCTCCGTCTCCGGCGACATCGACATGCCGCTGCGGATCAGGGATTTCGGCCTGTGGCTGAAATACTGCCTGGGAGCAGTATCCACGTCCGGGACGGGCCCCTACACCCACACCTTCACCCCCGGCGACCTGTTCGGCAAGGCGCTCACGGTCCAGGTCGGTCGGCCTGATAGTGGAGGATCGGTCCGGGCGTTCACCTACGCCGGGGTCAAGGTCGCCAATTTCGACATCGAGGCCCAGGTCGGTAGCGAAGCGACGATGAAAGTCGGGCTGATCGGGCAGTCGGAGTCGACCTCGACCTCCCTCGCCACCGCCTCCTACACCGCGAGCAACACGTTGTTCACCTTCGTCCACGGGGCGTTCACTTGGGGCGGGTCCAGCCTCCCGTTGGAGAGGGTGACTTACTCCGGCGACAACAACCTCCAGAGCACCCGCCACCGGTTGGGGTCCGCCACCTCGACGGAGCAGCGCGCCGCCGGGCATCGCGCCTACACCCTCACCGCGGACGCGGATTTCGAGGACTTGACGGTCCACGGTCAGCTCGCCGCCGGCTCCACGGGAACCGCGGTCCTGACCTTCACATCAGGCACCAACGTCCTGACCATCACCTCGAAGATGCGAGTTGATGGTGAAGTGCCCACCGTGGGTGGGACCGATGAGGTCATCCAGCCCCTGAACCTGAAGGCCATCGGCGACACCGACGCCGAGGCCTGCACGATCACGCTGGTGAACGCGGACTCCACGCCCTGATGGCCCGCCAGACCGTCTACGTCTCCGGGCTCGACGAGTTGCGGAAAGGACTCCGCTCGGCACCGCCGGCGGTCAAGCGGAGGCTCGGCCAGGTCAACTTCGAGGCTGGGAAAGCGGTCATCGGCTGGGCGGAGCAGGAAGCCCAGTCAGCCCCTGCGGTCACGAGGCACATCTTCCACGCCAAAGCCCTCAAAGCCTCCCGAGCAGCGCGGTCGGCACGGCTCACCCTCGGTGGCAAGAAGCCCAAGATCGCGTTCGCCCCCGGTGCGGAGTACGGGGCGAAGAAATACAAGCGCTTCCCACCCTGGAAGGGCAACCAATGGAGCCCGGATTCGGGGAAGGTCGGGTACGCGATGCACCCGGCGTTCAGAAAGCGCAAGAGCGAGTTCCTCGACATCTACATGGCGATGCTCGACAAGGTGCTCAGCGAGCCGTTCCCGGAGGACGTATGAAGCTGCAGATCTCGATGACTCTCCCCTCGGGGGAGCGGCAGACCCGCACCCTCGACCCTGATCTCCTGGGTCCGGGGGATGACACGGCATGTCGCAAAGCCACCGGGCTGCCGGTCTCGGCGTTCATCGATGAGGACACGTTCGGATCGGATTCGGTGCTGGTGGTGTGGTGGATCGCCGGCAGGCAGGCCGGGCGGCATGAGCGCTACCAGCGCGTCGTGCAGACCTGGCCCACCATCGCCGATTTGCAGCGAGCCGATCCGGACATCGAGTACCTCGAGGACGACTCCCCGGAAGGCTGAGCGGCCTGGAGCCGCTCCGCAAGATTCTGCCCGAGCTGGCCCACTGGTTCGGGCTCGGGCCCCGCGACCTGGAACGCATGAGCTGGGCCGAGATCGAGGTCTACGTCGACCGGCTCAAGACCCTGCCCCCGATGGGCACGACGCTGCTCGGTGAGCGGAGGAGGTGACCGATGGCCAAGACCCGAAAAGTCACCGTCGAGCTCCTCGCCGATGAGTCCCGTCTCAAGCGCGGGCTGCGCAAGTCCTCCCAGGAGCTCGACGGCTTCGGCCGGAAGCTCAAGAGCATGGGCAAGGTGGCGGGGGTCGCGTTTGCCGCGGTGGGTGCAGGGGCGATCGCCGCGATCGGCGGGCTGGCGAAGCTCGGATCCCAGTTCGACAAGGCGCGTGACGCGATCCGGGTGGGGACCGGAGCGACCGGCGACGCGCTGAAGGCGCTGCAGGATGATTTCGCCGCGGTGGCGGCCCAGGGCCCGTACTCCTTCGAGCAGGTCGGGGATGCGATCGCCGACCTGAACACCCTCACCGGACTGAGCGGAGAGCCTCTGCAGGAGCTGGCCGACCAGTTCCTCGATCTGTCGAGGATCACCGGGGTGGATCTCAAGGGCTCGATGAACTCCATCAACCGCGTCTTTGGCGACTGGGGGATCACCGTCGAGGACCAGTCAGCGACGATGGATGAGCTGTTCCGGGCCTCGCAGTCGACCGGGATCGGGATCGACAAGCTCGCCGACCAGGTCGTCCAGTTCGGCGCGCCCCTGAGGCAGATGGGATTCAATTTCGAGGAAGCCGCTGCCCTGTTCGGCAAATGGTCGAAAGAGGGCGTCAACACCGAGACCGTCATGAGCGGTCTGAGGCGGGGGATCTCGAAATTCGCCGCCGCAGGCGAGGACATCCCCACTGCGATGAGAGCCGCGTTCGAGGCGATCCAGAGCACCGGCTCCGCCAGTGAAGCGACCTCCCTGGCGATCGAGACCTTCGGGGCCCGGGCCGGACCCGATCTGGCGGCTGCGATTCGTGAGGGGCGATTCGAGATCGACGACCTGGTCGATGCCATCGAGAACGGCTCCGACACGATTGACGCCGCGGCCAAGGACACCGAGAGCTTCGGCGAGAAGTGGGCGACGCTCAAGAACCGCATCTTCGTCGGCCTCCAGCCGTTGGCCGAAAAGATCTTCGACGGCATGGGCGAGCTGATGGACAAGCTCGGCCCCAAGATCGAGGTGGTCAGCGGTTGGCTGGAGGACCACATCCCCCCGGCCCTGGAGCGGATCCAGGAGATCTGGGACGACTGGGCCCCCAAGGTCCGGGATTTCGCGAAGAAAACCCTCGGCACTCTCATCGACAAGTTCAAGGACCTCCGCGACTGGTTGCGCCGCAACGGCGACGTGGTGGACGGCCTGAAGGCCGCGCTGATCGTGCTCGGCGGGGCAGCGGTGATCGGCGTCGTGATCAGCGGAGTGCAGGCCCTGGTCGGGGCGGTGCTGGCCCTCAACGCGGCGATCCTCGCCAACCCGATCGGCGTGGCCGTGGTGGCACTGGCGGGACTGGCGGCCGGGCTGACGATCGCCTACCAGCGCTCTGAGACCTTCCGGGAGATCGTCAACAAGGTCCGCGACGCTCTGATGGGTGCGGTGGATTTCGTGGTGGAGCACTGGCCCGAGGTCCAGGCGGTGATCACCGACGTGTTCGACCGCATCAAGCCCATCATCGACGGTTTCCTCCGACAGCTCGAAGGGCTCAAGGAGTTCGTGGTGGGGGTGTTCACCCTCGACTTCGACCGCGCTTGGGGCGGGATCGTCGACATCGTCGGCGGAGCGAAGGACATCATCGTCCAGCATGTGAAGAACTTGGGCGCGCTGGCCAAGGTGGCCCTGAGCGGGGCGATGGCCGGGCTGCGGCGGATCGTGTCGTCAGGGTGGGACCTCCTGAAGGGCACCGTGTCGCGCGGTGTGGACAGCGTGGTCGATTTCGTGACCAGTCTCCCCGGACGGATCGCCAGCGCTGCCGCCGGCGCGTTCGACGGCATCACGCGCGCATTCAAATCGATGGTCAACGCACTGATCGGCGCGTGGAACAAGCTCGACTTCTCGATCTCCATCCATGTGCCGTCGTGGATCCCCGGAATCGGGGGGAAGGGCTGGGACAGCGGGGACATCATCCCCAACATCGAACCGCTGAGCATGGCCAATGGCGGTCTGGCCCGCACCCCGACGCTGGCCCTGGTGGGGGATGCGGGGAGATCGGATCCCGAGATCGTCTCCCCGGTGTCGATGATGACCGACATCATCCGGGCCGAGCTGGCCCGAGCCAAGCCCGGACCGGAGATCATCGAGATCCGCATCGGTGACCACACCATCGAGCGGGTGATCGTCGACGCACTGGCCCGCCGTGATCGTCTCGCGGGGACACGGGTGGTCACGTGACCTTCAACCAGACCACCCGACAATCCATGCTGTCCTACGCCGCGGGGACGAGCACCTGGGCATCCCTGCACACCTCCGATCCGGGTGAGACCGGAGCCTCGGAAGCCTCCGGAGGCGGATACGCGCGGGTGGCGATCACCTGGGGTTCCCCCTCGGGGGACTCGATGGTGTCGGGATCGCTCGATTTCACCGCGCCGGCGGGGACCTACACCCACATCGGCTACTGGACCGGCAACAGCGGTGGGACGTTCAAAGGCAAGTCCGAGCTGACCCCACCCATCGTCCTGGCCGCCACCGGAGCGGCCCATGTCTCCTCCATCACCGAGTCTCTCGGAGAGTGCCCATGACCACGAACTACCCGACCTCCCTGGACGCCGACCGGAATTGGACCGGCACCGACTACCAGGACACGATCGACCATGCCGGAGGGCACAACGACGACAGGGACGCCATTGTGGCGATCGAGACCCAGCTCGGCCTCCCCGCCGTGGACGTGGGGGAGACCGACGCCGGATCACTGTCCAAACTCCCCGCCCTCTCCCACGGCCTCACCGACAGCCAGATCATCGCCGCTCTGCGCTCAGCGCTGATCGACCGCGGGGATCTCCGTCCGTCGGTGGTGGATGAGGACACCAGGGTGGTCGGGGCGTGGCTGGCGTCCGAGGTGGACAGCGAGCAGGACGACGTGCTTCCGAACCAGGCGAAGACCCCGACTCTGGGGCCGCTGATGCCCGGCTCCACGCACGGCCTCTACTTCGGTACGAAGGGCTCCGAGGACGCTCTGCTGATGGACCAGCGGAGCGTCGCCTGTCGGGTCAAGTCGACGGTTCCCACGCTCGCCACCTCCACACAGTGGGTCGTTGTGGCCAAGGTCGACAATGACGACAACGATCACCGTCGAATCTGGACCACTACCGCTGGGTATGGATATGCGCACTCCTCGAAGAAGATCGCTTTCTACGACGGGACCACCGCCCACCTAGCCTCGTCAACCACAGAAACCCTGATCGGCGTCACCCGCGGCACCCCCTATTGGGCTCGCTGGAAGGCGAACGGCACTGCCCTCACGGTCGACGTGTCGGCTGATGGTGCGACCTGGACGAACGCTATCACGGCGACCATGAGCGCAGGCGTGTCGTTGGGCGGTCTGACGATTGATATTGGCAGCAGTTCGACGAGCACGTTCCCCTTCTACGGCTGGTACTACTCCCTCACCGTCCGCGATGGTGACGAGTCCGCTCCGGTGGCGATGCGCTGGACCCCCGACCTCCACCCTGCCGGGTCCCGGGCTGACACCGACACCGCCACAGACCCGATGGGCAACACCTGGACGATCACCCGCCCGAGCACGGCCGATAGCAACGACCCGACGAGGGTGTCGTACAGCGGCACGGAGAAGCTGTACTTGCCGGGGACGAGCGGAAACTACGCCTCGGTCCCGGATTCGGCGGCGAACTCGATCACGGGGGATCTGGACTTGCGCTTCTTCGGCACCCCGGACGACTACACGCCTTCATCGAAGGCGGCTTTGATCGCCAAGTGGGTCGGGACCGGGAACCAGAGAAGTTTCATGCTCCAGCTCGACACGACCGGACTCCCCAAACTGCTGTGGACCGAAGATGGGGTGACCGTCAAGGCGCGGACGTGTGATGCGGCCTGGACCTCGGGCTACATCCGGGGCGTGCTCGACGTCGACAATGGGTCGTCCGGGCACACCGCTCGGTTCTACACATCGGCTGATGGCCTGAGCTGGACCCAGCTCGGGAGCGATCAGTCGGGCTCGGGCACCACTTCGATATTCGACTCAACAGCGGATGTTGAAGTTGGCACATATGAGGCTGGCACTGCCTACCTGTTTGTAGGAGAGATCGAGAAGGCTGAGGTCCGCGACGGCATCGACGGCCCGATAGCGTCCCGGATCTCTGCTGCTGACGCCGCCGACGGCTCTGCCACCTCCTGGACCGACTCTGTGACCGGTGAGACGGTGACCGTGCACCGGGGATCGTCGGGGCAGGTGACAGCGATCGTCACCGAGGACGTGGTGCTGACCAACGGGTCGACCTACCTCGAATGCCTCTACGACCCGGCGCTGACGGTCGGGTCCGGTGAGTCGCTGACGGCGATTCTGGTGGAGAGGCACTGGAACCAGGTCGACTACGCGCGATTTGTGGGCTTCTCGGATTCCAGCACATCGGACGGCTGGCGGATCGAATCTCAGGGCGCAGGCGTCGAGGGGCTCTACATGCGCATCGACGACGGCACCACGATCGACTGGATCGGAGATTCGGGGTCCGCCACCTACACAGCGGGTGCCCGGGCAGTTCAGGAGATCACGGCATTCTCGGGCGACTCCGAGGCATGGGTCGATGCCACGACCACCGACAGCTCCTCGACGAGCTTCGGTACGCTCGACCCTGGATCGGATGTCGATCTCCGAGTGTCCTCTGATCAGGCCGGGACAGCCGCGGCGATGGAGTTCATGGCCCTCGTCATCCTCAAATCCGCCGCCCGGACTACCGATCCCGAGGCCAAAGCGGCCTACAACGAGCTGAAGGTGTGACGATGAGGATCGAGATCACTCCCGCCCAGATGGACATCCTGCGAGCCGACCCTGACGCCTGGGACGACATCCGCCTGGGATGCTGGCCCGATGTGATCCTCGGAGAGCCCACCCCCATCCAGACGGTCGACGCTCAGGGGAACCCGGGGCCGGTCACCGGATGGGTGTGGGAGCACCCGAGACTCGACCCGGATGGAACTGCCGTCCTGGCCAATTCGATGGCCGATCCCGCCGCGGTACGCACCGAGGCGGCGAAGCTCGAAACGATGGTGAGCGGGGAGCGGATCCGCCCCGATCGGGAGGCGCTCCACGCCAAGATGCGGATGATGGCCAAGACCCGCCTGGACAAGCTCGACGCCGAACGCGCGAAACCGGACGGCGACCCGGCCAAGGTGGCCCTGGCCGAGATCCGGAAGCGTCCCGCCAAGAAGGCCGCCGCCAAGCGCGGCGCCTGACACCCCTGAGAGGGGGCACCGATGGTCGCATCGGTCCAGCTCAACGCGGCCGTCCAGCTCAACGACACGCGGGTCCAGCTCAACGGCGGGCCGTACACCGAGGGAGCAGCAGCCGGAGGTTCGTCGAGCCACAGCGTCGCCTTCCCCTCGACTGCGACCTTCCCCGATGTGGTGGTGGAGATCTCGACCTCGGATCCTCTGGCCTCGTCGGTGACTTGGACCACCGTCACCAGCTCCAAGCGCATCGGTTTTCGGATTGACCGAGGACGGCAGGATCAGCTTTCGGCCGTTCCGCCCGGGGTCTGCACCCTCACCGTCGACAACGCCGATCGGGACTGGGATCCCGACCACGGCGGCACCTACTCGTCTCTCATCACCCCCGGCCGCCGGATGAGGATCAGAACCACCGCTCCGGTCTCGGCCTCGCTTTTCGACGGGTTCGTCGACTCGTGGGACACGATCTGGGACTGGCACGGGGACTCCACCGTCGAGATCCACCTGGTCGACATCATGGGAGTGGTCGCGGCGGGCAGTGTCGCCTCGATCGCCGATGGGACCGGGGACGGGGACACGAC
>DRKF01000285.1 GCA_011051915.1 Acidimicrobiales bacterium
CGGGCCACGGCCCAGAACACCAGACCCAGGCCCACGAAGATCGCCACGAAGGGCACGAAGGGCGCCACCCCGACCATCCACCAGCCGGCGGCGAACATCACCATGAACAGGAACCCGAGGGCGCCGGTGGCGGCCCACGGGTCGGAGATCGCCCGGCCCTCGGTGATCGGACCGGTGGCCCCGGTGTCGAAGCCGGCCTCCGCCGATTTCAGGGCGGTCTGCGAGAGACCACGGGTGAGGAAGGGATTGGTCGATTTGCGTTCCAGAACCGCTGGTTCAGCCATCCGTACAGCCTGCCGCGGCGCCGACCGTTCCACAACCACGGTCACACAGGCGTAACTTCGGTCACCAGGACCCAGATCGAGCGGAGGATCCACATGAACCGGCAGTCCGAACCCGGGCCGACCACCGCGGCCGACGACACGGTGGTGGCCGTGGACATCGGCGGTGAGGAGATCCACTGGGACCAGGACATGAGCTACGGCCAGTACCTGCACCTCGATGTCCTGCTCGACGCCCAGAAGCCCCTGACCGACGAGCACGACGAGATGCTGTTCGTCATCATCCACCAGGCGACCGAGCTGTGGCTGAAGCTCTCCCTGCACGAGCTCGACGCCGCCATCGCCGAGATCCAGGCCGACAGCGTGCGGCCGGCGTTCAAGATGCTCTCGCGGATCGCCCGGATCCAGGCCCAGCTCATCCAGTCCTGGGAGGTGCTGAGCACCCTCACCCCCGTCGACTACCTGAAGTTCCGGGACCGGCTCGGGGCATCCTCGGGTTTCCAGTCCTACCAGTACCGGCTCCTGGAGTACCGCATCGGCAACAAGAACCCGGCCCTGGCCGAGGTGCACCGCTCCCACCCCGAGATCTACGCCCGGCTGCAGGACGCCCTGGCCGCCCCGTCGCTCTACGACGAGGTCCTGGCCCTGATGGCCCGCAGCGGGTTCGAGCTGCCGGCCGACGTGCTGGAGCGAGACTTCTCCCTGCCCTACGCGCCCCGACCCGAGGTGGAGGACGCCTGGCTGGAGGTGTACCGCGACACCGACACCCACTGGACCCTCTACGAGCTGGCCGAGAAGCTGGTCGACCTGGAGCAGAACTTCCAGAACTGGCGCTTCAGCCACATGAAGACCGTGGAGCGCATCATCGGCTACCGCCGCGGCACCGGCGGATCCTCCGGTGTCCACTTCCTCAAGAAGGCCCTCGACCTGAGATTCTTCCCCGAGATCTGGGACGTCCGCACCCGGCTGTAGGCGAGCGTTCCCCGATCCGGTTCGGACTGCGAAGGTCGGGAACCGGGGCTCAGCTCACGGCGGTGATGACCCGGCCCACCGTCTCGGGCCCGCGGCCCACTATCTCGGTGTAGCTGCGGGGGTCGGTCGCCCCCTCGGTGACCACCAGCAGGACGGTCGCCGCCTCGGGGTCGGCCAGGGCGGAGGTCCAGGCCGGATCCCCGGCCAGGGCGGCGAAACCCCCGAGGGCCGCAGCTCCGGTCTCCCCGGCCACGATCCCGACCTCGGCCAGGTCCCTCATGGCCTGACGGGCGGTCTCGTCGTCGATGGACACCAGCCAGTCCACCCCGGCCGAGACCAGGGGCCAGGCGATGAGGGACGGGGTGCCGCAGTTCAGCCCGACCATGATCGACTCGTGGGGTCCGGGAACATTGGTGATCTGCCCGGCGGTGGCCGAGGCCTGCACACAGTTGGCGTCGACGGGCTCCACTCCCACGATGGTCGTGGTGTCGCCGTCCTGGCGGTAGTGCTCCACCCCCGCGGCCATGAAGGCGCCCACCCCCATGGGGATCACCACCATGTCCGGGCGGTCCAGGCCGCTGGCGTCGATGGCGTCGTCGATCTCGGTGAAGATCGTCGAGTAGCCCTCGATGACCCGGGCCGGTGTCTCCTCGTAGCCCGGCCACGAGGTGTCCGATATCACCAGACAGGTGGGCGAGGCCTCCTCCGCCGCCCGGGCCACGGCCTCGTCGTAGGTTCCGTCGACCACCGTCACCAGGGCACCCTCGCTGCGGATGGCCTGGATCCGGGCCTCGACCATCCCCCGGGGCACGAAGATGTGGCACCCGAAACCCAGCAGTCGGGCCATGAACGCCACCGCCCGGCCATGGTTGCCGTCGGTGGCGGTCGCCAGTTTGAAAGGCCTGAGATGGGCCAGGTTGGCCGCCAGTTCGTTGATGTTGCGCCACGGCACCGGCTCGTATCCGAGGTGGTCGCAGATCGCCCGGTAGGTGGCCCACGACGCCCCCAGGATCTTGAACGACGGCAGTCCCATGCGCCGGGTCTCGGCCTTGACCAGGACCCGCCTCACCCCGAAGCGGCGGGCCAGGTCCGGTACGTCGAACAACAGCGTCGGCGAGTAGGCCGGCATACGGGCGTGGAACGCCGGTATGGCCGGGTCGGGTCGAGGCGCATCGAGCGGCTCTCTGAGCGGATTCGCGGTGACCAGTGCGTTCATGAGATCGACCCCGTTGTCGAGTTGCGGCGTAGACCCTAACCCCCGCGCCCGCCGCGCACCGGGACGACCCGCCTAGTTCTTGTTCCTCATCCGGGAGAGATAGCGACGGGCCGATTCGCGGCCCTCGGGATCGCGCAGGGCGACCATGAGGGAGTCCACATCGGACCAGGCCCGGTCGACTCCGACCATCGTCGCCGTCACCGCGTTCACATGGCGTTTGGTGGCCTGGACCGGATGGCGGGGCTTCTCCACCAGGCACTCCACCAGCTCCTCCACCTCGGCGTCGAGACGATCGGCGGGCACCACCCGGTTGAGGAAGCCCAACGATCTGGCCTCCTCGGGGGTGAAGCGACGGCACGTCATGACCAGTTCCTTGGTGAGGGTGGGGCCGATCTCCCTCACCAGACGGGGGATGCCGCCCCAGGCCAGGGGAATGCCCAGGTCGATCTCGGGGATGAACATGACCGCGTCGTCGACCGCGACCCTCAGGTCACACGCCGCCGCCAGCACCAGCCCTCCCCCGACGCAGGCCCCGTTGATGCGGGCCACCGTCACCGCTCTCATGGCCTCCATGGCCTCGGCCATCAGACGGCCGGCGTCGGCGTCGTCGCGGGGATGCATGTCCTGGGCCGCCCCACCCGGCTCGAAGGCCGACACGTCGGCACCGGCGGAGAACGCCCGGCCCCGGCCGGTGACCACCACCACCTTGAGGTCGTCGTGGGTGTCGAACCAGCGGGCGGCGGCCGCTATCTCCCGGAGACAGTGGCTGCTCAGGGGGTTCAACCGGTCCGGATTGTCGAGGGTCAGCGAGCCCCGGCTCCCATCGACGTTCACCTCGAGTGTGTCGAACTCCATGTGTCCCCCTGGCTTCGTGATGTGGTGTGCCCACCGAGTCTCGCGCCCGCACCGCCCAGGACCCAAGGCGCGCACCGAGGGGAATGACCCGGGGGAGGGCAGTTCAGACCGGGTGGCGGGCCAGGTACTCCGTGGCGGCGGTCACTCCCCCGCGACCGTGGGGGATGCCCATGACCTCGAAGGTCATCTCGATGCCACCCAGGGCCCCGATGATCATCGGCTCGTTGAGGTCGCCCAGGTGGCCCACGCGGAAGGCCCGACCGGCCAGTTCGAACATGCCCCCACCGACCGACACGTGGAACCGTTCCCGCACCACCTTGAGGAAGGTCTCGCCGTCGACGTCGGGGTCCATGCGCACACAGGTGACCGCGTTGGATCTGCGCTCGGGATCCAACACGTTCAGTTCCATGTGGCCCGCCTCCGACCACACACCCACGGCCTCGCGGACCGCCTGGGCCAGCCGGGCGTGGCGGGCCACGACGGCGTCCATGCCCCCCTCCTCGGCCACCAGGTCGAGAGCGGCCCTCAGGGCGTACATGTGCTGCTCGGGTGGGGTGCCCCCGAACCTCATGTACACGTACTCACCGTTCATCCGGGGCCGCCAGTCCCAGTACCCGCGGGGCGAGTCGACCTCGTGACACCGCTCCACCGCCCGGGGACTCAGGGCGCAGAACGAGAGCCCGGGGGGCATCATCATTCCCTTCTGGGAGGCGGCCAGCACCACGTCGACTCCCCAGTCGGCCATGTGCATGGTCTCGGTTCCGGTGGAGGCGATCCCGTCGACGACATAGAGAGCCGGATGGGCGGCGGCGTCGATGGCGGCCCGGATGGCCCTGATGTCGGCGGTGGCACCGGTGGAGGTCTCGGTGTGGCAGACGAACACGGCCTTGATGCGATGCTCGGTGTCGGCGGCCAGCAGGGCTCCGATGGCCTCGGGATCGGGGGCCTCCCTCATGGAGCACTCCACCGACTCGACCCGGCGCCCCAGGTTGGTGGCCATCTCACCCCAGCGGTTGGAGAACAACCCGGCGTCGGCCAGCAGGAGGGTCTCACCGGGTTCGAGGATGTTGACGATCGTGCCCTCCCACGCCCCGTGACCCACGGCGACGTAGCAGATCACCTCGGCCGCCCCACCGAACCAGGTGGGCAGTTCGGCGAAACAGCTCTCGACCAGGGACACGAAGGAGGGGTCCACGAAGTCCACAGCCGGACGGCGGAAGGCCTCCAGGACCCGGTCGGGGATGTTGGTGGGACCAGGATTGTGTATGAATTCTCGACCGCTCACACCCCTTCCCTACCAGCCCCGTCGACTGCTTTCCGGTGATTGGGGGCCTTCAGGTCCTCCGGGCCGCCAACTGGACCGGTCCCGGGAGGGGCCCACGCCGACCGCCCCGGGGTCCTCGGGCTGGGTCCCCGGGACGAGTGGCGGTCGCTTCCGTGACTCCCGGGATGCGACAATTGGAGGCCTTGCCCCCGTAGCTCAGCTGGACAGAGCAACGGACTTCTAATCCGCAGGTCGCAGGTTCGAATCCTGCCGGGGGCGCCATGCCGTCGGCGCGCGCCCGCAGCGAGATCTCCCGGGACCACCTGATCGAACGGCTGGGGGCGCGGTTCGAGCATCGGGTCACCCTGGTCGTCGGCGGGGCCGGTATCGGCAAGTCGACCCTGCTCGCCCAGATCAGGGAGGACCGCGACGCCCTGGTGACCTGTACGAGCATGGACTCCCAGCCCCACCGGTTGTTCGGACGCCTGCTCACCGCCCTGGGAAGTCCGGC
>DRKF01000286.1 GCA_011051915.1 Acidimicrobiales bacterium
CAGCAAAGCCAGCATGCGCCAAAGGATCGGTCTGTTTCTCATAGGGGTTCCCCTCCTGTTTCCCTGAAAGCTAGTCGCGGGGCCGTTGCCCGGCGGTGCCAATCAGCTCTTGTTCGATCTGGTATGTCGTCGCGACGGGTCGCGGCCGGTTCAACCGGTGCGGCTGATCCAATTCGGTCGGTACCGCCCGAACCGGCTGCGGTGCGGGTCTCAAGTCGTCGCCTCCCTCACCGAGGCGTGCCACGGCATCACCAGCCTCTCGGCCAGGGCGGCCAGGGCGTAGAGGGCGATACCGATCATGGCGCTGGCGAACACCGCGGCCCAGGCGTCGTCGTAGCGGGTGAGCCCGGCGCTCTGGATGATCATGGGCCCGAGGGAGTCCTGCCGTCCCCCGAAGTACTCCGCCACGATGGCGGCGATGACGGAAAGCGAGGACACGATCTTCAGGGAGTTGAAGAAGAACGGCATGGCGTTCGGAATCCGGACCTCGCGGGTGATCGTCCTCTCCTTGGCGGCGTAGGACCTCATCAACTCGATCTGGCTGGGCTGGACCTGGGTCAGACCCTTGGTGACGTTGATGAACACCGGGAAGAAGACCAGGATGATCACCACCGCCTGGTTGGAGCGGGGAGAAATGAGCCCGAACCAGGCGTTGAACACCGGAGCCAGGGCCACGATGGGAATGGCGTTCACGGCGGTGGCCACGGGGGTGATGGTCTCATTGGCGGAACGGAACCGGGTGACCAGCAGGGCGCCGATCACGCCCAGGACCACCCCTGCGGCGAGCCCGGTGACTATGACGTAGCCGGTGAGGCGGGTACCGGTCCATATCTGGGACCAGTTCTCCACGAACGCCGCCACGATCTCCGACGGCGGCGGAAGGACGAAACCCCGGGGGTCGGTCAGCCGGAGCACCGACTCCCAAAGGGCCAACCCGACCAGACCGAAGGCCACCGGGGGAAGGGAGGCCGACAGCCGGCGTCGCAGGCCGTTCATTCGGCCCCCTCCACGGCCCGGAGAGCCTCGCGGACCTCGGTGATCTTGGCGAAGAAACCCGGGGACTCGCGGGTATCGGCGTTCCGGCCCCCCAGGTCGACGGGGATCTCCGTGGAGATGCGCCCCGGGCGGGCGGACATGACGACCACCCGGGTCGACAGGTAGACCGATTCGGGGATCGAGTGGGTGACGAACACCACGGTGGTTCCGGTCTCGCTCCAGATGCGCAGCAGCTCGGTCTGCATGTGCTCCCGGGTCATCTCGTCGAGGGCACCGAAGGGCTCGTCCATCAGCAGCAGGGAGGGGTTGAACGACAGGGCCCGGGCTATGGCCACCCTCTGGCGCATCCCTCCGGAGAGTTCGGCGGGGTGGTGGTTGGCGAACTGGCCGAGCTTGACCAGTTCCAGCATCTCGCCGGCCCGCTTCTGCCTCTTGTCCTTGGACCAGCCCATCAGCTCGAGGGGGAGTTCGATGTTGCGGGACACGCTGCGCCAGTCGAACAGCCCCGAGTGCTGGAAGGCCATGCCGTAGTCGCGGTCGAGGCGGGCCTGCTCCGCCGTCTTGCCGTACACGCTGATCTGTCCCTCGGTGGGCTCGGTCAGGGATGCGATCACCCGCAGCAGGGTGCTCTTGCCGCACCCCGACGGCCCGATCAGCGACACGAACTCACCGGGTTCTATGGCCAGGTCGACATCGGTCAGGGCGCAGACCTCGTTCGGCCGCCCCTGGTTGAAGATCTTGGTGATGCCCTCGGCTCTCACTGCGCACTCGGTCACACTGCCTCCTGGCCTCTACGGCTGAGCACGAATCGTTCCGTCTGACCGATCACCCCGACCACGAAGAGTCCCAGAACCGCGGCGCCGATGATCGAGGCGTAGAGCCTCTCGGGTCCGGTCGTGTACTTCCCGGCGAAATCCAGGATCAGCCTTCCCAGCCCACCCCGGACCCCCGCCGAGATCTCCCCGACGATGGCGCCGACCACACTGGCGGTGGCGGCCAGCCTCAGGGCCGGGAACAGGTACGGCAGCGAGGCGGGGAAGCGGAGCCGCCACAGGGTCTGACCCCATGAGGCGGCGTAGGAATCCATCAGCTCCAGGGCCTCCGGTTCGGGGGACTTCAGGCCTCTCAGACCGCTGACCGCCACGGGGAAGAACGTTAGGTAGGTGGCGATGAGCGACACCGACTGCCAGTCCTGCCAGTCCCAGGGCAGGAAGTCGAGGTTCTTGCGTCCCCAGATGATGACGATGGGGGCGATGGCCACGAAGGGAATGGTCTGGGAGGCGATGACGTAGGGGAGCAGGCCCCGCTCGAGAAGGCGGGATCTCAGCAGCAGGATGGCGATGCTGAGGCCGATGACCACCCCGGCCACGAACCCGGCGGTCGCCTCCCTCAGGGTGAACATCCCCGAGGTCCAGATCAGCCCGGCGAGGGTCTGCCCACCGGCCTGCAGGGGCTTGCCGAATGAGGTCACGATGTCCCAGAGGGGGGGCATGATCAGGTCGTTGGTCTTGACCGGCAGTTCACCTCCGATGATCGGCCAGCGGTCTCCGGTGGACTGCCCCATGGCCTTGTAGCCGGTGTAGAGCAGCCCCAGGCCGATCACGAAGAACACGAACACGAGGGTCTTGCGGACACCGTCGCGGAGGCGTTGGCGTCGGTCCTGCCGTTTCACCGCCAGGGCGATCATCTGATCCCGGACGATCGGATCCTCGGTGGCCGCTATCTCGGCCAGTTGTTCCTCGAGTCGGCTCATCGGGAGGTCAGCGGCTGTTGACGATCGGGATGATCTTCTCGCCGTAGGCCTGGAGGGTCTCGTCCTTGCCGTCGTGCTGGAGGTAGATCGCGAACTGGTCGACCCCGAGGTTCCTGAGAGCCTCGAGCCTCTCGATGTGGGCGTCGATCCCGCCCAGGATGCAGAAGCGGTCGACTATCTCGTCGGGTACGAAGTCGACGTGGGAGGACCCGGCCTTGCCGTGCTGGGCGTAGTCGTAGCCCTCCCGTCCCTTGATGTACTCGGTGAGTTCGGCCGGAACGGCCACCCCCTCGCCTCCGTAGCGCTCGACGAGGTCGGCCACATGGTTTCCGACCATTCCCCCGAACCAGCGGCACTGGTCCCTCATGTGGGCCATGTCCTCCCCGACATAGGCGGGGGCGGCGACACAGATGTACAGCGAGTCGGGGTCCCGCCCGGCGTCACGGGCCGCCTTCCTCACGGCGTTTATGGTCCACTCGGCGAGATACAGATCGGCGAGCTGGAGGATGAAGCCGTCGGCCTGCTCCCCGCACAGCTTGAGGGCCTTCGGGCCGTAGGCGGCCATGAGCACCGGTAGTTCGGACTCTCGGGCCCAGGGGAACCTCTGGACGGTGTTGTTGTAGACCGTCTCCCGACCCTCGGCGAGGTCCTTGATGACCTTCATGGACTCCCCGAGGGTGCGGAGCGTGGTGGGCTTGTGGCCCAGGACCCTCATGGCGGAGTCGCCCCGGCCGATGCCGCACACCGTGCGGTTCCCGAACATGTCGTTGAGGGTGGCGTACATCGAGGCGGTCACCGTCCAGTTCCGGGTACCGGGGTTGGTGACCATCGGACCCACGATCATGCGATGGGTGGCCGACAGGATCTGGGAGTAGATGACGTAGGGCTCCTGCCACAGGATGTGGGAGTCGAACGTCCAGGCGTGGCTGAATCCGTAGGTCTCGGCCCGGCGGGCCAGGTCGACGACCCGCCATGCCGGGGGGTCGGTCTGCATGACCACGCCGAAGTCCAGCGCCGGTGTGTCCTCGTTGTCCGTCATCGGTGGGCTCCTTGGTCTGTGGGCCGGTGGGGCCGGGGCATTCCGGTGAAATCTCGGGGATCAGTGGGTCTGGGGGAATCCCAGATCGACCCGGCTGGTGGCGGGGTCGGGCCAGCGGCTGGTGACGACCTTGGTTCGGGTGTAGAAGCGGATGCCGTCGGGGCCGTACATGTGGAGGTCGCCGAACAGCGAGTTGTTCCAGCCCCCGAAGGAGTAGTAGGCGACGGGTACGGGAATGGGGACGTTGATACCCACCATCCCGGCCTCGACGTCGAACTGGAACTGGCGGGCGGCGCCACCGTCGCGGGTGTAGATGGCGGTGCCGTTGCCGTAGGGGTTGTCGTTGATGAGGGCCAGGGCCTCCTCGTAGGTGTCGACCCTCACCACGGAGAGCACCGGGCCGAATATCTCGTCGGTGTAGACCTTCATCTCCGTGGTGACGTCGTCTATGAGGGAGGCCCCGAGGAAGAAGCCGTCGGAGTCGAAGCTCTGCTCCCGCCCGTCGACGACCACGGTGGCCCCCTCGGTACGGCCGTGGTCGAGGTAGGTTCCGACCCTCTCGCAGTGCTCGCGTGTGATCAGCGGACCCATCTCGGACTCGGGGTCGGTACCGTCGCCGACCTTCACATCGGGGATACGGGTCTTGATGGCCTCGACCAGGTCGTCCCCGATTCCCCCTACCGCCACCAGCACGGAGATGGCCATGCACCTCTCACCGGCGGAGCCGTAGGCGGCGCTCACCGCGGCATCGGCGGCCATGTCGAGGTCGGCGTCGGGGAGCACGACCATGTGGTTCTTGGCCCCTCCCAGGGCCTGTACCCTCTTGCCGGCCCGGGTGCCGGTCTCGTAGACGTAGCGGGCGATCGGTGTGGAACCAACGAAGCTGACGGCGGCGATTCCGGGATGCTCGAGGATGGCGTCCACGGCCACCTTGTCCCCCTGGATGATGTTGAACACCCCGTCGGGCAGACCGGCCTCGGCCAGGAGCCGGGCCATGATCAACGAGGTGGAGGGGTCCTTCTCGGAGGGCTTGAGGATGAAGGCGTTGCCGCACGCGATGGCGTTGGGGAACATCCACATCGGGACCATGGTGGGGAAGTTGAACGGGGTGATGCCCGCCACCACGCCCAGGGGCTGTCGGATCGAGTAAACGTCGAGACTGGTGGCGGCCTGCTCGCTGTACTCGCCCTTGAGGAGCTGGGGCACACCGCAGGCGTACTCGATGTTCTCCAGCCCCCGGTTGATCTCTCCCATGGAGTCCGACAGCAC
>DRKF01000287.1 GCA_011051915.1 Acidimicrobiales bacterium
CTGGGCCGGACGACCGTAAACCCATCCTCGCAGATGGAGCTCCCGGCGCCGGCATTGCCAGTCGACATCAGACCCGAATGATCAGTCTATGGTGCCGAGAGCCGTCTCTGGCGCAAACTCCGCCGAAGGTCCGGCTGATCAGGCCTCGGGCCCGGCCTCGGGAGTCTCCTCGACGGACTCCGCCACCGGCTCGGCGGTGTCAGCGGTCTCGGGCCCGGCCTCGGGAGTCTCCTCGACGGACTCCGCCACCGGCTCGGCCGCGACCTCCGGCCCGGCGGCCAACTCGGCACCACCGGCCTCGGCCCCGACCTCGGACTCCCCGGACACCGACTCGGCACCACCGCCCTCGGCACCACCGCCCTCGGACTCCTCGGAGACCACGGCGGCGTAGTCACCGGCGGTGAGGACCTCTCCCCCATCGGCGGGCTTCCACACCAGCTCACCGCTCTCGGGGTCGGTGACCCACTCACCCTGGGCCCATTCCTCGCCCTCGTAGCCGGCCTCTTCCTCGGCCAGTTGGGTCTCGCTCTTGATGTCGACCCGCCATCCGGTGAGGCGGGCCGCCAGCCGGGCGTTCTGACCCTCCCGGCCGATGGCCAGGGAGAGCTGGTGATCGGGAACGATCACCGTGGCCACCCCCGACTCCTCGTCGAAGCGGACCTCCTTGACCTTCGCCGGCGACAGGGCCCGGGCCACGAACTCGTAGGGATCCTCCGAGAAGGGAACGATGTCGATCTTCTCACCCTTGAGCTCGTTGACCACCTGACGCACCCGGGCACCGCGGGCACCCACGCAGGCCCCGACGGGATCCACGTTCTCGTCGTTGGACCAGACGGCGATCTTGGTCCGGTGTCCCGGTTCGCGGGCACAGGCCTTGATCTCGACGGTTCCGTCGGCGATCTCGGGCACCTCGAGCTTGAACAGCTCCCTGACCAGCCCGGGGTGGGTCCGACTGACCACGATCTGGGGTCCCTTGGCGGTCTTGCGCACCTCGACGATGTAGGCCTTGAGCCGGCTGTTGGGCTCGGGGCGCTCGTAGGGCACCTGCTCGGACTGGGGCAGCAGAGCCTCCACCCGGCCCAGGTCCAGCAGGGTGTAGCGGGCGTCGGACTGCTGGATGATCCCGGTGACGATGAACCCCTCCCGCCCGGAGTACTCGTCGTACTTCATGTCGCGCTCGACCTCACGGATCCTCTGGGTGAGGACCTGGCGGGCGGTCTGGGCGGCGATCCGACCGAAGTCGGCGGGGGTGTCGTCCCACTCCCGCACGACCTCGCCCTCCTCGTCGATCTCCTGGGCGATGACCCTTATGTCGAAGGTCTCGTCGATCACCACGTAGGCATCGGGAGCGGCTCCCGGCCCGCGCTTGTAGGCCGATTCCAGACCGTTGGCCAGAGCCTCGAGGAGTACCTCACTGGGTATCCCCCTCTCGGCCGCCAGGGCCTGCAGGGCCTCCATCATCTCCGGACTGCTCATCGGGCTGCCTTCCTCGAACTGCCCTTCCGGCGCGAGCCGCCGCCGGGCTTGGGCTTGGGACCCCACTCGAACACCGTTCGAGCCGAGTCGATCTGGTCATAGGGTACGGAAACCTCACCCCGGTCGGGATCGTCGACGCGGACGGAGTCCTCGTCGGCCGACCGCAGCACCCCGCGGAAACGGATCCGGCCTTCGGGACCCGGGAGTGTCTTGAGAGTGATCTTCTCCCCCACCGCACCGGCGAAGTGATCCGGTCGGTTCAGAGGTCGTTCCAGGCCGGGGCTGGACACCTCCAGGATGTAGGAGCCCGATCCGAGATCGGCCTCGTCCAGGGCGAACGACACCGCCCGGGTGACCCGCTCGATAACACCCATCGGGACCCCGTCGGGCCCGGTGACCCGAATCCGGAGGGTGGCTCCACTCTGCTCGATGTCGTAGATCTCCAGGCCCTGATCGTGGACCAGCGGGGTCACCAGTTCGGTCACTCGTTCGAGTCTCATCGGTGCTCCTCTCCGCTGTCCGGCCGCCCGTCGGGCGACGACTGTCACGATCGGGGCCCCTCAACGTGAAAGAGCGTGGGCTTGCGCCCACGCCCCGAAGAGGCCACACCCACAAGGGTACCAGCGATCGGGCCCGCTCCCCGCTGAGCCCCCACGGATTCGAATCGGCGGTCCGGCCGCCCGATATCCGGCATCGGGCCCGCTCCCCGCTGAACTCGCCGCCTTTCGAATCGGCCCCGGCGGGTTCAGTAGGCCCGGCCCACCACCGCGATCGCTCCCTCCTCGTCGTCGGACTCGGGAACGCCGCCATCGGCGGAGATCAGGCAGCGGACGGTCACCCCGCTCTCGGCCAGGACCGACTCCCCCTCCGCGCCCAGATCGGCCCAGGGGATCCGGGCCCAGCCAACCGCCGCCGCCTCGACCGCCTCGGGAACCGTCGCCACGTCCACCGTGGTGGACTCCCGGCGCTCGAGGGCCTCGGCGTGGAGACCCTCCTGGATCTCGGCCAGCAGTGAGACCACGGTGGCCGCCACCCCGGCCAGGGAGACCGGTGACTTGTCGCCGCTGTCCCGGCGGGCCAGGGTCACCTCACCGGAGGCCAGGTCCCGGGGACCGAGCTCCAGGCGGATCGGGACACCCTTGAGTTCCCAGTCCACCGCCCGCCGCCCGAAGGAGACATCGGTGCGTACGTCGACCTCCGCCCGAACCCCGGCGGAGAGGAGCTCACCGTGGATCCGGCCGACCTCCTCGATCACCGCGGCATCGTCGCGGATGGCCATGACCACCACCTGGATCGGAGCCAGGTTGGGCGGAAGGCGCAGCCCCCGGTCGTCGCCGTGGCTCATGATCACCCCGCCCATCATCCGGGTGGAGGTTCCCCACGAGGTCTGCCACGGCTGCCTCTCGGCCCCGTCGGTGTCCTGGAAGCTGGTCCCGAAGGCCACCGAGAAGTTCTGACCCAGCTCGTGGCTGGTACCCATCTGGAGGGCCTTGAGATCCCTCATCTGGGCCTCGCAGGTCATGGTGTTTATCGCCCCGGCGAACCTCTCCGCCGCTGTCTTGCGACCCACCACGACGGGCATCGCCAGCACCCGGACCATGAAGTCCTCGTAGGTGTCGTGGAGGATCCGGGTGGCGTACTCGTGGGCCTCGATCGCCGTGCGGTGACAGGTGTGACCCTCCTGCCAGAGGAACTCCGTGGTGCGCAGGAAGATCCGGGGTCGCAACTCCCAGCGGACGACGTTGGCCCACTGGTTGATCAGCATCGGCAGGTCGCGATGGGACTGGATCCACTTGGCGAAGTAGTGGTTGATGATGGTCTCCGAGGTGGGCCTGACCACCACCGGCTCCTCGAGCTCCCGCCCGCCGGCGTGGGTGACCACGGCCAGCTCGGGGCTGAAACCCTCGACGTGCTCGGCCTCCCGCCTCAGGAACTCCTCGGGGATGAACAGGGGGAAGTAGGCGTTCCGGGCCCCGGCCGCCTTGATCCGGGCGTCCATCTCGGCCTGCATCCGTTCCCATATGGCGTACCCGTAGGGACGGATCACCATCGTGCCCCGGACCGGGCCGTTCTCGGCCAGCTCGGCCTTCTGGATCAGGTCCTGGTACCAGCGGGGGAAATCCTCGCTCTGGGGGGTGAGTATCGGTGCCTTGGCCATAGTCCGAACAGGCTAACGCCTCCCGGCGGCACCACCCCGACCCGATCGGACCCGAACGACGACAGAGCCCGGTTCCCCACCGGAACCCCGGTGAACCCGGTTCCCCCGAGGCGTTCAACCCCGCCGGCGAATGGCCTCGATGGTGGCGGCGGTCTCGTTGGCGTCGGTCCCCTGATCCTCGAGGAGGGCCATGCGGTCGGCCTCGGCCTCGGCCACGGCGGAGGCGTCGGCGTCGGCCAGGGCGGCCTCGACCCCCTCGGACACGATCCTCTTCGCCCACTCCACCAGGACGTCGACCATCTCCTCCTCGGGCACCACCCTCACGACCTGGCCTCTCACGAAGAGGTGGCCCCGGCGGCGACCGGCGGCGATTCCGAGGTCGGCTCCCCGGGCCTCCCCGGGCCCGTTCACCACACAGCCCATCACCGCCACCTGAATAGGCAGGTTCAGCTCCTCGAGCGCCTTCTGGGCCGCTCCGGCCACGGCGATGACATCCACCTCGGCCCTCCCGCACGAGGGGCAGGCGATGAGGTCCAGGCCCTTGCGCTCCCTCAGACCCAGGGCCTCCAGGAGCTGCCTTCCGGCCCGGGCCTCCTCCACCGGATCGGCGGTGAGGCTGTAGCGGATCGTGTCGCCTATCCCCTCCAGCAGCAGGGTGGCCATCCCGGCGGTGGCCTTGAGGATTCCGGCCGGGGGCGGTCCGGCCTCGGTCACCCCGAGATGCAGGGGCCGGTCCACGGTGTCGGCCAGCAGACGGTATGCCCCCACCATGAGGGGAACGTCGGAAGCCTTCACCGAGATCTTGACGTCCTCGAACCCGACGCTCTCGAAATGGCCCAGCTCCCTCTTGGCCGACTCGACCAGGGCCTCGGGGGTGTAGCCGTACCTCTCCGATATGTCGGGATCCAGGGACCCGGCGTTCACCCCGATCCTGATGGGGATCCCCCGGTCGCGGGCCTCTCCGGCCACGGCCCTGATGTGCTCGGGCTTGCGTATGTTGCCCGGATTCAGCCTCAGGCAGTCGACCCCGGCGTCCATGGCGGCGAGGGCCAGGCGGTACTGGAAGTGGATGTCGGCCACGATGGGTACGGGCGAGCGGGGCACGATGTGGGCCAGGCCCTCGGCCGCCTCCACGTCGTTGCAGGTACACCGCACGATGTCGGCGCCCGCCCCGGCCAGGGCGTAGATCTGGGCCAGGGTTCCGTCGACGTCGGAGGTCCTGGTGGTGGTCATCGACTGGACCGTCACCGGTGAGCCTCCACCCACCGGTACCCGGCCCACCATCACCTGTCGGGTCTGCCGCCTGTCGAACATCGAACCGAGTCTAGGACCGGACCGGGGAGCTGCCCGTCGCCCACCGCCGATCATCCCCGGGGGCCCGACGGACTACAGATTGATCGGATTGGCGATGTCCAACCACAGGGCACCGATGCCGAACACCGCCAGGAGGAAGACCACCAGGTAGATCAGGGGCACCAGCTTCGAGACATCGACCTGGTAGTCGCGACCCCCCACCGATCGGATGCGCTCGTAGGTGGCCACCGCTATGTGTCCTCCGTCGAAGGGCAGCAGGGGGAGCAGGTTGAACACCCCGATGAACACGTTGAAGATCGCCAGCCACAGGATCACATCGGTCCCGACCTGGGTGCCGATCTGAACCACCCCCACCACCGAGACGGGACGGCTGGCCGGGTCGAGGTCGGTTGGCGTGTCCCCCGGCGAGGTGAACACCCGGTCGACGAAGTCCCCGAAGTTGGTGACGAACGCCCCAACGCCCCTTATCGACTCCCACACCAGCACCGGGAAGTCCCGCACCGCGTTCCAGGCCGCCTCGGGAGGTGAGTCCCTCTCGGTCCGGGTGGCCACCTCCTGGCCGACACCCAGGAATCCGACGGTGCGACCGTCACGGACGGTGTGGCCGAGGGTCGTCTCCACGGTACGGACCGATCCGTCGGGATCGGCCAGCTCCAGGGTGACGGACTCGTCGGGACGGGCCGCCACCTCCCGCACCAGATCGTCGAAGGTCTCGACGGGACGCCCGTCGACGGCGATGATCCGTTCCCCGGGCTCGATGCCCACCTGGGAGGCGGCCGACTCCGGTGACACCGCCGACACCGACCAGCGGGTGGGTTCCACCACCGTGCGACCCACGACTCCGTAGGCCACGAACAGCAGCACTATGGCCATGGCGAAGTGCATGAGCGAACCGGCGGCGGCCACCAGCACCTTCCTGGGATAGCTCTGTTCCCGGTAGGTGCGGGGTTCGTCCTCGGGGGGAACCTCCTCGAGATTGTTCATCCCGATGATCCGGACGTAGGCACCGGCCAGGATCGCCTTGAGACCGAACTCGGTCTCCCCCCTCCGGAAGGAGAAGATGCGTGGTCCGAAGCCGATGAAGAACTCGGTCACCTTCATGCCCGTGGCCCGGGCCGCCAGATAGTGACCCAGCTCGTGCATGAACACGAAGAACAGGATGGCCAGGACTATCAGAAGCCCCATCGGGGAGTACCAGCCCAGCAGGGCCAGGAGCCCGACGGTGAACGCCAGTCCCATCCAGCTGGTGGCCGGATGCTGGTCGCCGCTCTGCCCGGGTTCGCCCACAGGGACACCGTCGACCTCGATTGCCCCTCCATGGGGCTGGGGACCGGCGCTGGGCTCCGGAGTCGTGGCGGTGGTGGACTGGGTCACTGATAATCCTCGGAAGAGCTGACCGGCGGGCTCCAGCATGGACGATCCCGACCCGAAGTGGGGGTCACCACCCGATCCGACCTCCGCGGAGTCGGGGCGATACCGCTGCCGAAGGGGGCACGGACGCTGCTGGGACTGGACGGCACCACCCGTTCCGATCGGCCGGCGACGGTTCCCGTTGAGCCGGCCCGCGACATCACCTGGCAGCGGTTCCCGTTGAGCCGGCCCGCCACATCACCTGGCAGCGGTTCCCGTTGAGCCGGCCCGCCACATCACCTGGCGGCGAGGGACGCCCGCGCCTCCCGGCGACCGGCCGCGTCGGCGAGGAGCACCTCCTCCACCGTCACCGCCTCGACCGCCTCGTACCGGTCGAGGGAATCCTCGACGATCTCGGCGATCGCCGACCAACCGATCCGCCCGGCCAGGAACGCCTCCACCGCCACCTCGTTGGCGGCGCTGAGGAACGCCGGTGCTCCCCCACCGGTCCGTCCCGCCCGGTAGGCGAGGTCCAGACAGCGGAACGCCTTCCGATCGGGAGGCTCGAAGTCCAGTCGGGTCGTACCGGTCCAGTCCATGGCCCCGAAGGCGGTGTCCAGGCGGTCGGGATAGGCGAGGGCGTATCCGATGGGGAGTCTCATGTCGGGCCGGGAGATCTGGGCGATGGTGGATCCGTCGGTGTACTCCACCATGGAGTGGACGATCGACTGCGGGTGGACGACCACATCGATGTCGTCGTAGTCGACCCCGAACAGTTCATGGGCCTCGATGACCTCCAGACCCTTGTTCATGAGGGTCGAGGAGTCGACGGTTATCTTCGGTCCCATCGACCAGGTGGGATGGTTGAGGGCCTCCTCGAGGGTCACGTGGCCCAGTTCGGCGGCCGAACGGCCCCGGAAGGGCCCCCCGCTGGCCGTCACGACCAGCCGGGACACCTGCATGGTCCTGCCGTCGGGACCGCGGCGGGCCGCTCGGAGGCACTGGTGGATCGCGCAGTGCTCGGAATCCACCGGTATCAACTCCGCCCCCGGTGTGTCCCTCAGGGGCTGCACGACCGGCCCCGCCGCTATGAGCGACTCCTTGTTGGCCAGGGCCAGGCGCTTTCCCGCCGCCAGGGCGGCCAGGGTGACCCCGAGCCCGGCGAATCCCACCACCGCGTTCACGGTCACGTCGGCCCGGCGGGCCAGATCGGCCAGAGCCTCGGAACCCACGACGAGTTCGGTGCCCTCGGGCAGTCGCCCGGCCAGCTCCCTGGCCCGGGACCCGTCGACCAGGGCCACCCAGCGGGGCCGGAACTCCTCGGCCTGGGCCGCGATCAGGTCCACCGAACGGGCGGCGGCCAGCGACTCGACCCGGTAGCGCCCGGGAGCGGACCTGACCACGTCGAGGGTCTGGGTGCCGATCGAACCGGTCGATCCGAGCACGGCGACCGTGACCGTCACCCGGTCAGCCTCCCAGGGCCCGCAGGGCCGAGGGGATGAACAGATCGCGGTAGATCGCCAGGTAGTACACGGCGGGAATCACGAACAGCAGGGCGTCGAAACGGTCGAACACCCCACCGTGGCCGGGGAGTATCGAACCCATGTCCTTGATACCGAGATCCCTCTTGATCAGCGACTGCGACAGATCCCCCAACGGGGCCATGATCGAGACCACCAGTCCGAGCAGGACCGCGTCGAGGGTCCTGTCGCTCCAGGGGGCCAGGCCGGGTCCGAACCCCAGCACGAAAACGGCCACGATCATCACCAGGAGGATCCCCCCGATGAGACCCTCCCAGGTCTTGTTGGGGCTGATGTCGGGAGCCAGACGGCTCTGCCCGGTGGCCCGACCGATGAACAGGCCGCCGACGTCGTAGGTGACGGTGCAGATGATCGCCCCCAGCAGGATTCCGCCACCGTCGGGCAGGGCCAGGATCAGGGGGATGTGGGCGCCGAGCAGGCCGATCCACATGACGCCCAGCAGGGTCACCGACAGATTCGCGGTGGGCCGGTCGTCGTCGACGCCGAAGAGGTACCACAACAGCCCGACGATCGTCGTGAGCACCAGCACCAGGGGAATGGCCCCGCTGCCCCGCCACCAGGCGGCCAGGGTGAGGAAGGCGACGGAGGCCAGCCCCAGAAGGGCGGCGGGCCGGTAGCCCACCTTGCGGACGGACACGAAGAACTCCGATGTCGCCAGCACCAGCAGGGGAATCACCAGGAACAGGGTGTAGCCCGGTCCCCGGGAGAGCAGGGCCAGGAACGCCCCGGCCAGTATCAACCCGGTGGCGACCGCCACGGGGATGTTGCGGCCCGCCGGGGGGCCGGCCGCCTCCTCCTCGGGGGGAAGACCGGCGCTGCCGTTGCCGTCCTCGGGACCGATCCGGATGACGGTGCGGGCGGTGGCATCCTCGTCGGGCTGGTAGTCGTCCCAGTCCTGCACGCCTTCCCGCCAGGCCGGGGCCCCGGTGTCGAGGGAGGACCACGCGTCGAGGTCGTCCTGATCCTCCCCGGGTCCCGGGTTGTCCATGGCGGCGGAGTCCGACGGGATGAGACCCGGGTTGTCCATCGCGGCGGAGTCCAACCGGATGGGTCCCGTGGTGACCGCCGGGGCCGGCTGCGGCTCCCGGTCGGCGAAGTCCTCGCCGTCCTGGAGCTCGTACTCGGCCACGACGCCGACCGCGGGATCCAGCACCGGGATGACGCCGGTGTCGATCTCACCACCGACATCGGGCTGCGGGGGGCCCTCGTCCTCGAGGTCGGGGAGAGCCGCCAGGCGTTCGAACACCGAATCCCCCCCGGCTCCGCCGCCGGTGGTCGCGCTGGTGTCGACCGGTTCATCGTCCACTGGCTGCTCCTGCTGCTCGCCCACCCACACGACGTCGGCCTCGGTTCCCGCCTCCACCACGGGCTCGTCGGAGGTCCGGCCATCGGAGCGGTCCACGAGGGCGTCGCCCGGTCCGGCGACGGGGCTGTCCGCCCCGATCCAGAATTCCGTCACCTCCGAGGACATGGCCTCGTCGGATCCCCCACCCCCCTCGGTGGTGGCGGCCGCACCGGTCTCGGGGCCGGGGACGACCCCGCGCTCGGCCGTCGTATCCGCCTGGACGCTCCCGGCGGCCCCCCAGCGCGGAGCGGGCAGATCGGGTTCGGCCTCGACCGTGTCGGGTTCGAACCCGCCGGTGATCAGGGCGGGGTCGATCGGTCCGGTGGGTTCCATCTCCAGGCGGGCCCCCGCCATCGAGGAACCGACGAAATCGGGGTCGACCACGGGCCCGGCGGGTGGCTCGGCCTCGGGATCGGCGGTGGTCCCGGCCAGCAGATCGTCGACGAGATCGGCGACACCGGTCGATTCCACGGCGGGCGGCTCGCCGGGGCCGGGATCGGCCGGCCCCGCAGCCGACTCGGGACCGGGTCGGGGTTCACCCACCGCGGAGAACACCCCGCTGGCCTCGCCGGTGTCGACCATCCGGGGATCGTCGGGCAGTTGGGGGAACAGACGTGACCCTCCGGCGTCGGGAGCCCTGGGGGCCTCGAAAACGGGAATCTCTCCCGTGGCCGGCTCCGACCAGTGGGGAAGGTCGGCCGATTCCTCGGAGGAGAAGGAGAACAGCGGACCACCGGACGCGTCCTCATCACCGACCACGATCGGCTTCTCGGCGCTGTCGCTCCCGGAATCCTCGGTGTTCCCGTCCTTCGACGGGTTCACACCGTTCTGCTCGTCCACGATCCCTCCTCACGGTGTTCGCGATCACACCGGTGCGTTCCGAGTGTGCCAGATGGTCACCGGTCGATCGGTGCACCCTCTCGGGCTACACCTCCAGTAGCTCCGATTCCTTGGCCTTGAGCGCCGCGTCGACCACATCCACGTGGGCACGGGTGATCCGGTCGAGCTCCTTTTCGAAGCGGTCCAGCTCGTCCTCGGACAGCTCACCGTCCTTCTGGAGGGCCTCCAGATCGTGGCGGGCGCTGCGGCGGAGGTTCCGGATCGAGATCCGCCCCTCCTCGGCCATGTTCTTGACCACCTTCACCATGTCCCGACGGCGTTCGACGGTCAGGGGAGGAAAGACCAGGCGCAGCTTGTCCCCGTCGTTGCCCGGATTGATCCCGAGGTCGGAGGCCTGGATGGCGTGTTCGATGGCGGGCAGGGCCGAGATGTCGTAGGGCTGGATGATCAACACCCGGGCCTCGGGAACGTTGAAGCCCGCCAACTGCTGGAGCGGTACCGACGCCCCGTAGTAGTCGACCCGGAGCTTCTCCACCAGGGCCGGGCTGGCCCGCCCGGTACGAACCGAGCCGAAGTCACTCTGGACGTGCTCCACCGCGGCGTCCATGCGCTCGGCGGCGTCCTTGACGATCTCCTCGGCGAACTCGCTCACCTGACCAGAGTACCGACTGAGCGGCCCTCTACCAGGGACCTCAGGTTGCCGGGGGTCATCACGTCGAACACCACGATGGGGGTGCGGTTGTCCTTGCACACCGCGATGGCGGCGCTGTCCATCACCGCCAGCTCGTTGCTGAGCACCTCGAGGAAGGAGACCTCGTCGTACTTGACGGCGTCGCTGTCGAGCCGCGGGTCGGCGGTGTAGACCCCGTCGATCCCCGAGTGGGTGCCCTTGAGGACCACGTCGGCCTCGATCTCCGCCGCCCTGAGGGCCGCGGCGGTGTCGGTGGTGAAGAACGGGTTGCCGGTACCACCGGCGAAGATGACGATCCGCCCCTTCTCGAGGTGGCGGACGGCCCGACGGCGGATGTAGGGCTCGGCCACCTGAGCCATGTCGATGGCGGTCATGACCCGCGTGCTCTGGCCCTCCCTCTCCAGGGCGTCCTGGAAGGCGAGGGCGTTGATGACGGTGGCGAGCATGCCCATGTAGTCGGACTGGGCCCGATCCATGCCGCCGTCGGCTCCCGACATGCCCCGCCAGATATTGCCGCCACCGATGACCAGGGCGATGTCGATGTCGAAGTCCCGACGGATACCGGCGATCTCGCGGGCCAGGTCGCTCAGGGTCTGGGGATCGATGCTGTCGGGTCCGTCGCAACCGAGGGCTTCACCCGACAACTTGAGGACGATGCGTCTCCAGCGAGGCTCGGTGGGAGTACCGGACTCCGGTGGCGACGGGGCCTCCACCCTCAGGAGCCGATCTCGACCTGGGCGAACCGGACGATCCTGGCGTCCCCGAGCATCTTGTCGATGGTCTGCTTCTCGTCCTTGACCCACTTCTGCTCGAGGAGCGTGTGCTCCTTGAACCAGCCGGTCAGGCGACCCTCGACGATCTTGTCCCAGGCCTGTTCGGGCTTGCCCTCGTTCTTGGTGATGTTCAGCAGGGTCTCGCGCTCGGCGGCCACGACATCGGCGGGAACCTCGTCGCGGCTGAGATAGCGGGGACGGGTGAAGGCGGCGTGCATCGCCACCTCGCGGGCCTTGTCCTCGTCCCCACCGGCGAGTTCGACCAGAACGGCGTTGACCCCACGACCCTCCTGCATGTGCAGGTAGTAGGCCAGCACGTCGCCCTCGGCGGCCTCCATGCGCACCACTCGACCCACCTCGATGTTCTCCTTGAGGGTGATCTTGAGGTCCTCGATCTCCGTGGCCCGCGACGCCAGGGCCTCCTCGCCCTCCCGGGCCACGAGGTCAGCCAGCTCCTGGGCCATGGCGATGAACCGATCGGACTTGGCGACGAAATCGGTCTCGCACTTGAGCTCGACGATGGCCCCGACCCCGTCGATGACGGCGACGGCGACCACGCCCTCGGTGTTCTCCCGATCGGAACGGGCCGCGGCCTTGGCGATGCCCTTCTCCCGCAGCCACTTGGCAGCGGCGGTGGCGTCTCCCTCGTTCTCCTCGAGGGCCCTCTTGGCGTCCATCATTCCGGCGCCGGTCGCCTTGCGCAGCGCCTGTACGTCCTTGGCGGTGAAGCTGGCCATGGGATTGGTGTTCCTTGCTGATCTGGGGGTGGGCTGATCTACGGGGTGTGTTGCGGTGGAGGCGATCAGGACTCGGCGGTCGGCGCCGGGTCCTCGGCGGCCGGCGCGGCCTCAGCGGCGGGTTCGGCCTCGGGGGCCGGCTCCTCGGCCGGGGCGGCGGCCTCGGCCTCCTGCTGGGCCTTCTGAGCCGCTATGCGGGCCTCGCGGGCGGCTACCTCGGCCTGGGCGGCCCGGGTGGCCTCCGCCTGCTGCATGGCGATGCGGGCCTCCTGCTCGGGTGTCCGGGAGGCGGTCGGGACAATCACGCCCTTCTTCTCGCCGATGAAGCGGCCCTCGCGGACCGCCTCGGCGATCACGTTGCACATCAGGTTCGTGGCCCGGATGGCGTCGTCGTTGCCGGGGATCGGGTAGTCGATCACGTCGGGATCGCAGTTGGTGTCGACCACGGCGACGATCGGGATCTTGAGACGGTTGGCCTCGGCCACGGCGATGTGTTCCTTGACGGTGTCGAGGATGAAGATGGCATCGGGGAGTTTCGCCATGTCGCGGATACCGCCGAGGTTGCGCTGGAGCTTCTCGAGTTCCCGGGAGAGCAGCAGGGCCTCCTTCTTGGGCATGTTCTCGAAATCGCCGGCGGCCCTCATCCGCTCGTACTCCCGCATCTTCTCGACCCGGCCGGAGATGGTCTTGAAGTTGGTGAGCATGCCGCCCAACCAGCGCTGGTTCACATAGGGCATTCCGGTGCGGCGGGCCGCCGTCTCGATGGGGCCCTGAGCCTGGCGCTTGGTACCGGCGAACATGATCGAGCCGCCCCCGGCGGTGAGATCACGTACGAACTCATAGGCCACGGCCACCCGCTCGAGGCTCTGCTGCAGGTCGATGATGTAGATGCCGTTGCGCTCACCCCAGATGAAACGCTTCATCTTGGGGTTCCACCGTCGGGTCTGGTGCCCGAAATGCACACCGGCGTCGAGCATCTGGCTCATCGTGACTACGGCCATGGGTATCTCCTCGCCGCGGTTGGGAATGGCGCCACCTCGCGTCCTGGGGACGACCGCGGGCCGGGCGGGCCATGATCTGTTGACTGGGTCAGTGACGATACGGCCGTACATGGCCGTGGCGCCCCTTCAGGCGCCGGAACAAGTGTAGCCCCGACGATGGCCACCCGCCACGCAGTCAGGCGCCGTCACCGGGGAACGGGAACCAACCACACCCGCCACGCAGTCAGGCGCCGTCACCGGGGAACGGGAACCAACCACACCCGCCCCGCACCGGCCCCACCGAAGAGGACGGCGGGGTCGACGTAGGCGTCCCCGATGCGGGCCCCGACGTGAAACCGGGATCCGGTGGTGCCCAGGGTCTGTCCCGCCGTCACCGCCTGACCTCGGCTCACGGCCACCGAGGCCAGGTAGGAGTACGAGGTGCGGACCCCGTCGGGATGCAGCACCGTGACGTACCGGGCCCCCGCCACCGGCCCGGCGAAGGTCACCGTTCCCTCCCGTGCGGCCACCACCGCCTGTCCGGGAACGGTCGCCATCTCCACCCCCCTGTTGCCGGGGCCGTAGCGGGTGGCCGGGGGTCGGAAGGGATCCACGATCGGTGCGGCGACCGGCCAGCGGTAGGGCCACGGGTCATCGGGGCGGCTGGCGGTACCCGACCCCGCCGCCGGTGAGGGTGACCGGCCGGACAGGGCCGCCGTCCCCACCGCCCCCGACCACCAGAACAGGGCCGCATAGACCAGGGCCAGGCCCACCATCGTCAGCACCACCCGGTACCGCGGCGGTCTCATTCTCACGATTCCTTCCCCATCTCTCGTCCTCCGGAGCGGGTGGGGCATGGTTGGGGAAGAGAACCAGCCCGACATGTCGGGGGAAGCAGCGGGGGAAGCAGCCTTCGCCCTCTGACCCTAGAGGTCGCCGACCGTCGGGAAAAGCAACCGTTCAGTCGCGGGAGACCGCAACCCCCACATCCCGGTTGACGGCGGCCAGACGGGCCTTGAGGTGAAGCACCGCCTTGGTGTGGATCTGACAGATCCGGCTCTCCGTCACGTTGAGGACCTTGCCGATGTCGGCCAGGTTCATGCCCTCGTAGTAGTACAGGGCGAGGATCAACTTCTCGCGTTGGGGCAGACGGTCGATCTGCTCGGCGATCACGTGCCGCTGTTCCTCGTGTTCGAACTCCTCGACGGGATCGTCCTCACCCGCGGTCACGATGTCACCCAGGGTCAGGTTCTCGCCGGCCTCACCGCCGAACGGATCGTCGAGGGCCAGGACCCCCGAGGCCGCGACCTGACGCATCGCCGCTCGGACCGCATCCACCGTCAGGCCCAGCATCTCACCCAGTTCGGCGTCGGTGGGGGGACGATGGTGCTGGGCTTCGAAGGTGCTGGTGGCCCGTTCGAGCTGGCGGGCCTTGGCCCTCACCGATCGGGGCACCCAGTCGTAGGAACGCAGGGCGTCGATCATCGCCCCCCGGATCCGTGACATGGCATAGGTCTCGAACTTGAAGCCTCTCTCGGGTTCGAAACGGTTGATGGCGTCCATCAGACCGAACACCCCGTTGCTGACCAGCTCGGCCTGCTCCACACTGCGGGGCAGTCCCGATGCCACCCTTCCGGCCACGAACTTCACCAGGGGGGCGTAGTGGATGATCAGTCGGTCACGGGCCTCCTGGGACCGGGTTCTCGAATAGTCGTCCCACAGACGGGCCACGTCGGAGTGGTTCGTGGAGTTGTCGTCTCGGTTCTCGCTCACCGGATCCTCGGAGTTTCATGCCCTGGGATGGGTCTGCTCGTAGACCGCCCTCAGCCTTTCCCGGCTGACGTGGGTGTAGAGCTGGGTGGTTCCCAGATCGGCATGTCCGAGTAGTTCTTGAACGCTGCGGAGATCGGCTCCTCCATCCAGAAGATGGGTGGCGAAGGTGTGACGCAGGGCGTGCGGATGGGTGGGCTCCCCGGCCCGCCGGTCGATGGCCCGACGCAGGTCGCGCGGGGTGATCCTCCGACCGCGACGGTTGAGGAACACCGCCGTGGGGTCCTCGTCGTTCCCCCCGGCCGCCCGGGTCACGAACCGTGCCCTTCCCCGCCCCTTCCAGCGCTCGAGGGCGGCCACCGCCGGAGGTGAGAGAGGTACCCGCCGCTCCTTGGCGCCCTTGCCCATGACCCTGACCCATCCGGTGTCGAGGTCCAGGTCGGGGAAGTGGAGGCCGCACACCTCGGCGACCCGCAGACCCGACCCGTAGAGAAGTTCCACCATGGCGATGTCCCTCATCTCCACCGGGTCGGGATCGGGGGCCCGTCCGCTCCGGGCGGTGCCACCGCCCGCGCCGAGGAGGCGCTCGAGTTCCTCGGGGCGCAGAACCCGCGGGAGCCGCGATTCCCCGCCCGGAGCGCTCAGTCCCAGGGACGGATCGGTGGTCGAGCGTCCCGTCCGCATACGCCAGGCGAAGTAGCGACGCACCGAGGAGATCCGTCGCGCCACCGTCTTGGCTGCGTACCCGCGGCCGGCCAGGTATGCGACGAAACGGCGCAGCACCCGACGGTCGACCGGATCGGGCCCCTCGATCGACGCCCGTCCACACCACACGACGAGCAACCGGAGGTCGGTCAGATAGGCCTTTCGGGTGGCCTCCGACAGCGAGACGAGCGACTTCACGAAGGCGTCGAGCTCCCAGGGGTCCCCAACCTCGCCGGTGTCGAGCTCCGCTGCCACCGATCCCACAGTACCGACCCCGGGCCGCGGCAGTTCTGCGCCCCGGGGTGCCCCTCAGCCGCAAGCACTACCCGGTCCTCTGCCACCAGCCGCCGTCGCAGCAGACGAGACCCTCGCTCTCTAGACGGATCAGGGCGGTGGTCACCTGGCCCGGGTCCAGACCGGTGGCCAGGCACAGACCGGCGAGCGACTGTGACTCCCACCCGATGGCGTCGAGCACCGCGGCCGGATCACCGGAGGGAGTTCGTTGAGACCCCGCACCGGATTCCGGCCCGCCGGCCTCGCCCGACTCGACCGCCATCCCCACCGCGGCCAGTACGTCGCCGACATCGCAGACGGGCGCACATCCCTCGGCGATCAACCGGTTCGTGCCCAGTGAGGCCGGGCTGCGGATGGGTCCGGGCACGGACATGACCGGACGGCCCCTCTCCACGGCCGAATCGACGGTGTACATGGAACCGCCCCGGGAGGCGGACTCCACGACGACCACCACATCGGCGAGAGCCGCCACGATGCGGTTTCGCGACGGAAAGCGCCAGGCGGCCGGTGACGTCCCCAGCGGACACTCGCTCAGGAGGAGGCCACCCTCTCCGAGCCGGCGCCACAGATCGCCACTGGAGCGGGGATAGATCCGGTCCAGTCCGCTGCCCACCACCCCGATCACCCGGCCACCGGCGCCGAATGCCGCCCTCTGGGCCGTGGCGTCGATACCACTGGCCAGACCCGACACCACCCCCACCCCGGCCCGGGCCAGGCCCTCACCCAGCTCGGCGGCGACGGATCGACCGTAGGAGGTGCAGCGCCGGGTTCCCACGATGGCCACACAGGGCCCGGCGGCGATGTCGGGGATTCCCCGGGCGTAGAGCAGCATCGGGGGCTCGGGGTCCCCTACGAGACGTTGCGGCCAGGCGGAATCGGCGGGGGTCATGATCCTGACCCCCTGCTCACAGTGGTCGGCGAGGGTGGCGGCGGGATCCATCCCCCGGGCCTGGTCGGCCCACTTGGTCAGGAGTTCGGCGTTCACCCCCGGGCATCGCCGAAGGGGATCCTCGGGCCGGATCGAGTTGGCGAGGATCGCCTCCCAGGCCTCCGCGGTGGACCGACCCTCCAACAGGGCCGAGGCCCGTACCGGCCCCATGTCGGCCAGGGTCGATATGGCCACCAGCAGGCCCAGTTCCCCTGCGGTCGGGGCCGGGGTCGAAGATAGGCGGGGATTCCCCGAACCTCTCACGACGCCACCGCCTTGAGGAGCTGGGTCGGTTCGAGTCGCAGTCCCAGGGCCGTGGCGACATGGGAGGGTTTCAGCGGGGGATCCTCCCCGGCCAGGTCGGCGACGGTGAGAGCCACCGTCCTGACCCGCTGCACCCCACGGGGGCTGAGGGCGCCGATGCGCAGCACCCCCTCGAGCAGGGAGAGCGCGTCGGGCCCGAGCGGGGCCAGCTCGTCGATGGCGTCCGGACCGATCTCGGCGTTCGTCGCCGGTCCCCTCGACCGGGATCTCTCCCTCACGGCGGCGACCCTCTCGGCCACCCGGGCCGAGGACTCCCCGTCGGGTCCCGTCAGCACGGAATCCGCCGGGGGTCGGTGGATGAGGATCCGCAGATCGAAGCGGTCCAGCAGGGGACCCGACAGACGCCGGGCGTAGCGGAGCCGGGCCATCTCCGAGCAGCGGCAGGCGCCGGGCCTCCCGGCCTCACCACAGGGGCAGGGGTTCATGGCCGCCACCAGCAGGAACCGGGCCGGAAAGGTGGCCGAGCCACAGGCCCGGGTCACCCTCACCGTTCCCTGCTCGAGGGGTTGGCGCAGGGCCTCGAGCACCGAGGTGGGGAACTCCCCCATCTCGTCGAGGAACAGCACCCCCCGGTGGGCGAGGCTGATCTCGCCGGGGCGCAGCCGGGTGGACCCTCCCCCGATGAGGGCCACGGCGCTGGCTCCGTGGTGAGGGGCCCGGACCGGCGGACGGCGGATGAGACCGTCCGGAGGCAGCTCGGCCCCCGCCGCGCTGTGGATCAGCGAC
>DRKF01000288.1 GCA_011051915.1 Acidimicrobiales bacterium
CCGGTGACCGGCCCGGCGACCACCTCGTCGAGGGTCGCCCGCCAGATCACCGTGCGGCCGGACAGGGTCTCCAGCCTCTCGGGTGTGTCCCCCCGGCTCAGTATGCGGGCCGGGGCGGTCAGGTCCACCGCTCCGGAACCCACGGCGACCAGGGCCACGAGGACCAGCGGCCCGACGGACCGGAGCAGTCTCCGGTCGCCCATGACCACGACCAATCCGGCGGCGGCGAGGCCCATCGAAGTGGTCCTGGTCTGGCTGAGAACCGCGGTGGCGGAGCCGATGGCGATGGCCACGAGCAGGGGCAGGGTGGGGATGTTCGGCCGGCGCCACAACAACAGGGAGATCAACAGGAGCAGGCCACCGAGCTGTCCGGCGACGTTCGGCTCCAGGGTGAAACCGGCGAGGCGGGTGGAGAAGAGTCCGGATCCGGCGTTGGCCAGCCACCAGCGCACCAGTCCGGGGCCCAGGAGGAGAGTCAGGCCGGTGGCCAGGGCCGCCAACGACCGGGTCGGGCCCAGGACCCGGACCGCCGTCGTGACCGTGACGGTGACCGCCAGGAATCCGACGGCGATGAAAGCCGAGCGTCCCGGCTGCAGGGACCACGGCGAGGTGATCAGGGCCCATCCGAACACAGCCAGCAGGACGGAGGTGGGCCAGCGGAACGATTCGATCACCCGGGAGGGGCAGGTGAGCACCAGGCCCGCCAGGGGGCCGAACCACACGAGGACCGCCAGAAGGGCGTTCCGGCCGAAGGAGACGTCGGCGGGGTGAAAGGACCAGGAGTCCAGGCGCAAGGCGGTGGCCACCTGTACGGCGACGGATGCGAAGGCGAGGAGCGACTCCCACCCGGACACCCGGCCTCCATCCGAGGTGGGGGAGGGGACGGGGTCGGCCCGGAGAGCAGGTGGGGCGCCCGTGGGGCTCATCGCCGGCGTCGCCGGGGCCTGCGCATCCGCCGCCGGGCCGACTCCCGGGAGATCGCGGCCAACAGCACCAGACCGGCCACCGCCGCGGTGAAGGCGGCGACCGCCCCGTCACGCCTCGGGAAGGGGCCGGTGAGGGGCGGAGGATCGGGTGTGGTGGCCAGCACCTCGAGTATGGGATCGGCGCTGAGGAGATCGGCTCGGAGGTTCGTGAGCTGCCGATCCACACCGTTCAGGTTGGAGATCAGCCCGTTCCTCCGCTGGATCATCTCCGATCTCCGGTCCTCCAGGGCCAGGTCCCGCTCGGGGGCCGCTTCGATCTGCCCGGTGATCAGGTCGATGTCATCGTCGGCGGTGGCTATCTGGTCCTCGAGATCGGATCTCTGGGTCTCGAGCACATCCAGTTGTTCCTGGATGGGTGCGACCCGGTCGTCCAGGGAGGCGGCCACCGCTCCGACCACCACATCGTCGAGGGTGGCGGTCGCCGTCGCCGGTGACGGAGCCTCGACCGATATGCGCAGAAGGTTCCCCGGATCGAGGGTGTCGACACGGATTGACTCCCCCGGGCCGGACTCCGCCGTGACCGGGGACTGGGTCCCCTCGCTCCGAAGGAGCTCGACCCACCGGTCCCGCTGGGCCCGGGCTCCCAGTCCGTTGGCCGGCAGCGCCCCGAGGGTGGCCTCGGCCCGGTACCGGTCGGGCCGGGAAGCGGACCATCCGTAGACCGCCCCACCCACGGCGGCACCCAGGAGGATCGGAATCCACACGAGGCGCCAGAAGAGCCACATGGGACGGCTGTCACGGCTCGGAGTCCGGCTGTCGGGGGATCGGGGTTCGGGCGGGGCCACCTCGGACATTCCTCCGAAGCTACCGTGCCGGTGATTGCCGTCCCGGGCATCGGGCTGTCCGGTGGTACGGGTAACCCCTACCATCGGCGCCATGGACTTCTTGACGACGGGGGTGGCGGAGCTGGCCGGACTGGTGAGGTCCGGGAAGGTGGGGGCCCGGGAGCTGGTCGAGTTGGCGCTGGAGAGAATCGAGACACTCAACCCGGCCCTCAACGCCTTCGTGGCCCTGGATCCCGAGGCCTCGCTCGCCGAGGCGGCCCGGGTGGACGAGATCGTGGCGGCGGGCGGAGACCCCGGGCCCCTGGCCGGGATCCCCCTGGGGGTGAAGGATCTCGAGGATGCGGCCGGCTTCCCCACCTCGTTCGGGTCGGCCCTCAACGCCGGTGCCCCACCGGCCCGCCGTGATTCGGCCATGGTCGCCAGGCTCCGGGCCGCGGGATGCGTGGTGGTCGGCAAGACCAACACCCCCGAGTACGGACACAAGGGCACGACCGACAACCCCCTCTTCGGCACCACCCGAAATCCCTGGAACACCGCCTACACACCGGGGGGATCATCGGGAGGATCGGCGGCGGCTCTGGCCGCGGGCATGGTTCCCCTGGCCACCGGATCCGACGGCGGGGGATCGATTCGCATTCCCTCGGCCCTCTGCGGTCTGAGCGGGATCAAGACGACCCAGGGTTGGGTACCGGTCGGCGGCACTCGTCCTCCCGGTTCGGGCGTACTCACGGTGGTGGGCCCCATGGCCCGCCGGATCGAGGACGTGGCTCTGGCTCTGGAGGTCTGCTCGGGCCCCGACCCCACCGACATCTTCTCGTTTCCCGCCTCACTCAACGGTCTGGCGGCCGAGGCCGCCGTCGCCTCCGCCGAGCGGAGACTCCCGGCCCGGGTGGGTTGGAGCCCCGGCCTCGGCTACGGGCGACTCGATCGGACCGTGGAACGCCAGACCCTGGGCTTCATCGACCGGCTGGCCGCCGCCGGGGTGGAGATCGTGGAGATCCCCGACGTGTTCGATCACGACCCCGTGGCCGAGTGGTTTCCCTACTGGGCCGCCCTCAGGTACAGGACCCAGGGCCATCTGATCGGCACCGTGGAATGGGAGCTGGTGGATCCGAGCCTCAGGTTCCAGATCGAGTACGGCCGTGACAACGTGTCGGCTCGCGACGTGGTGGCCGCCCTGGACGCCGCCCACATGTTGAACCTCCGCCTGGAGGAGGTCCTCACCGAGGCCGGGGTCGAACAGCTCCTGACTCCGGTGGCCGCCGGAGTCCCCCCTCTGATCGGCGCCGAGGGGACCATCGACGGTGAGCAGACCCCGGGCTGGGTGCAGTTCACCTACCCCTTCAATCTTTCGCGCAATCCGGTGGGGACGGTGCCTGTCGGCTGGCTCGAGGGGACCTCACCCGACGAGGGAGAGACGGTCATCGACGGTTCACCCGGGGTTCCCCTCGGGGTCCAGGTCGTCGGCCGTCAGCGCGGGGATGCCGGCGTCGTGGCGGTCGTCGCCGCGTTGGAGACCCTCGACGAACGCTGAGCCGCACCTCGCGGAAGCCTCCGTGGGGGTGTGACCGCGGACGCGTGGTGGGTTTGGGGGTGTGACCGCTCAGGGGATTGAACGGTTCTCGTATATCACCACGTTGGGATGGGTCCAGCCGATCGAGACGATGTCGAGATCCCCGTCACCGTCGATGTCGGTCAACTGGGCGCCGTCGTGGTGCTCATCGCCGGTGTAGACGAGGTGGCGGGCCCAGGCCTGGCCTCCACCGGTGTTCTCATATACGTAGAGTCCCGAATCCGCCGGTGAATCGAGGTTGTGTTCGCCCACGACGACATCGGGGTCCCCGTCGCCGTCCATGTCGGCCACATCGAGGCTCATGGGGTTCGTGAGCTGGGCGATCGGGTGCTCGGTCCACAACTCGGTGGGGTCCTCGGGATGCTCGTACCAGGCCAGAGTTCCGCGGGCGGGGTCCTCGTATCCGACGACCACGTCGAGGTCGCCGTCACCGTCCATGTCGACGAGACGGTTGCGGTCGGGATTCCCAGATTCGGGTTCGAACAGATCGAACACCGTGCCTCGGACCTGATCGTTGCGGAGCCACTTGGTGCCCATGACGACGTCGAGGTCGCCGTCGTCGTCGAGGTCGCCGGCGGAGAGGGCCTCGTCCTGGCTGATCTGGCTGGAGAATCCCAGGCGCCACTGGCCACGCGAGGCATCGGAGGGAACGGTGAGGGACTGGATCCCCTGTCCGGGCTCATGCCAGGAGAGGAGCACCTGGACGGGACCGTCGGGTTTGAAGCGGGCGGCCACCGCCCCCTGGAGGAAGTCGCCGCTCCCGGCGTCGACGTTGGTGAGGACGGTGAACAGTCCGCCACCGTCATTCCGGGCCCAGGCGAAGTCGGAGTTGGGTTCACTGCCCTGACCCTGGGTGCCGAGGACGTCGGGGTCACCGTCCTGGTCGAAGTCGTAGACCACTGCGGCCTGACCGAACGGGGAGTCGAACTGGTGGCGGGTCCACGGGAGAGCTGGATCTCCGGGGTTCTCGTACCACCAGGCACCGGTGACGATGTCGTCCAGGCCGTCACCGTTCAGGTCGGTGGGAATCACGAATATCGCCCGGTACGGACGCTCCGAATCGATCACCTGGCGGGTCCAGACGTCGAGCACCGTTCCCGCCGGTTCGTTCAGCCAGACATCGAGTCGGGGGGTGTCCCAGTCGAAGGGCTTGCCGAGGATGTCGAGGTCCCCATCACCGTCCAGATCGGCCAGCCTGCTCTCGTGATTGTCGATACCGGTGGCCAGGACCCGAATCTCGAAGTTCCCCTCGCCGTCGTTGATCAGCATCCGCAGGCTGGCCTCGTCCCCGGCCTCCAGACGCATCTCGGCGGAGAGGATGTCGATGTCACCGTCGCCGTCCACATCGCCGACGTCGAGGGAGTGACCGTGGTCGGACCGCTCGATCACGGTCCGCCCGACCCACCGCTCCCCGTCCCAACCGAACCACTTCAGGGGGCCGACACCGTCACCACTGTCGAAGACGATCTCGGGGCGGCCACCGGCGATCAGATCGGCGAACCGGACCCGGGCCGTGGTGGCGGACTCGTCGATGGTCTCAGGGGTGAACTCGCCGGTGCCGTCGTTCACGAGCAGGGTTCCCCCGGCCACCAGGTCGATGTCGCCGTCACCGTCGACGTCGGCCTGGTCGAGGCCCTCGTGGTCGCCCGGTGCGGACCACAGCTCGCGGCGCTCCCATTCCCCGGCCGTGAGGGGATCGGCGGGAATCTCGGCGGCGAAGAGTGTCGTCGGGTCGTTGAGCTGGTTCCAGAAGACCAGCTCGTCCCGACCGTCGCCGTCGATGTCGGTGAACAGCATGTCGTGGTGCATGGTTCCACCACTCGCCTTGATGGTCCTCCTCGTCCAGGGGACATCTGGGTCGAGCTCGGGGGAGGGGTTCTCCCACCACCAGATCTCGTTGGAGGAGAAGTCACCGCCGAACACGACGTCGAGGTCGCCGTCGCCGTCGATGTCATAGGTCGTGCCACCGGCCTCGACGGGGAGTTCCCCCACCTCCAGCCGGTTCAGGGCCCAACCAGTGGAGGTGCGGCGGAACCACTGAACAGAGTCACCCGGGCCCCTGCGGCCACCGAGAATCATGTCCACGACTCCGTCGCCGTCGATGTCGGCGGCCAGTGAGGCGGTCTGTTCGGCGACCGGGAAGGGGGTGGGGATCTCGCCCGTGGCGGTTCCCACCCGGACCCAGGTCTGGGGGCGGGTCTCGACCGGAACGGCGGTGGTGACCGTGGCGGTGGTCGTGGTGGAGGGTGGGACTGAGGTGACGGTCGTCTCGGGGGCGGAATCGGTCGTGGGCGCCGTGGTCGTGGGCGCGGAGACCACGCTGGTGGAACTCGGACCCTCCGAAGCCGGGGAGGAGTCGTCATCACCGCCCGCCAGGACCAGACCCACGACGATCGCGATCACCACCGCCACCGGGAACCAGTATCCGCTCACCCGGCCCATCATCTGGGAGCGCCCGGTGGTAGAGGACGGGACACCGACACGAGACGCGAGGTGTGATTGGAGGGCCCCGAGCTCGCGATTTTCATGGGATTCATCCGTGGTCCTCGAGGCGGCCGGGTCCGGCCCGGTTGGGCGACCGTCCCATCAGCTTGGCACGGACTGACGGGTGGAGACCGTCGCCTCCTCCACGGAGACCTCTGCCGCCGCCGGCACCGGGGCGGAGGCCGCCCCCAGGACGGCGAACCAGGCGAGGGTGACGGGTGTCGGGAGGCCGGGTATCGGCATGGCGAGCGACGTGGCCAGGAGGTAGACCACGACCGGAACGAGCTCGAGCCGCCTCCGGCGGAGGATCAGGGCGACGAGCACGGCCAGGGAGGCGACCTGGAGAACCGCCCCCACCAGACCCAGTGTCTGGGCCGTGTCCAGGAGCCGGTTGTGGGAGTTGGTCGGCACCGTCGCCGCCTGGGTCTCGTACTCCCCTGCGCTCCAGTGGTCGTGGTAGAGGCGCCGGGCCGCGCCGGCTCCCCATCCGGTCACGGGCCTCTCGGCGATGTCGTCCACGGCCACCGCCCACAGGCCGGTGCGCTCGGTCAGGGTGAGCAGTTTGTCCACCGACTGGTAGCGGAGCACCGGGCGGGTGAGCTGGGAGCGGGTGGGGCTGATCGTCGCCACGACGGTGACCGCGACGATCGCCGTGGCCACCAGGCCCCACAGCATCCCCCGCCACCGCCAGCGGACCACGGTGAGTACCACCAGGGCCAGGATCAGGGCTCCTCCGGCGGTACGCGTCTGGCTCCACAGGACACAGGCGCTTCCCAGGAGGAGCCCGGCCACCGCCACCGCTCCGGGGCGGGGTCGACGTCGGATCCCGACGGCTGAGACTATGGCCAGCAGCCCGCCGAACTGGCCGATCTGATTGGGTCCGGCGGTGGCCCCGGCCAGGCGGGCCACCTGCCACGGCTCCCACACGTTGGGTCGCAGCGCCCATTCGGGACCCACCACCCCCGACACGAGCCCGCCCAGGGCGACGATTCCCAGACCGAGGACGAGGGCCCGGCGGGTCACGGACCAGCCCCAGCGGTATCCGACCCAGGCGGCGAACGAACCGGTGGCGAACAGGGCCAGGGCGAACACCGCCGACCGTCCGGGGGTGATCGAGTTCGGCGCGGTGGCGAGACCCCACAGGTACCCGGCCAGGGCCAGGGAGACGGCCGGGGCCGCCAGGGCGTCGAGAAACGAGCCGGTGGCGGCCACGGCGGCCAGGAGAGCCGGAACGACCCAGATCGCCAGCAGCGGCAGCAGGCCGATCGGGAGGCTCAGGGTGCCGGGATCGGTCTCGGCGGAGCGAAACTGGGCGCTCGCGGCCACCGGCAGCGAGGACACGACGATCAGAGCCACCAGGGCCAGCAGGCCCAGTGATCCCGGAGGTAGCCGCCGGAATGACGCCGTCGGGTCCGGGGTTCGGGCGGGCGACGGCGGGGCGGTCGAGGTGACGGGGGAGAGGTCGGGGAGGATGTCGGTGTCCGCCGAGGGTTGCGTGTGGCCTGGGAGTTGCATCGGTGAGTTCGACGTACCGCGGTCGGGGCCGATCGCAGGTGTCGGGTCTCGCGAGGATAGGAGCCCCGAGGCCTCCGGCGGGCCCGGCATCGAGCGGTGGGTAGTCCCGGTGGCGGGTGGGGGGCTCTTCTGACATTCTCGGAAGGCCACCTTCGTCGGGAGGAGGCCGACGAAGGGGAGGATCGAGTTGGGTTCCGAGGTCGAGATCAGAGGTCGTGTCGATGAGGGCTTCGGGAAGGTGGCTGACGCCTTCGAGGCCAACTTCACCGAACATGGCGACGTGGGGGCGGCCTTCGCCCTCTATGTGGACGGTGAGCCGAGGGTGGACATCTGGGGCGGGACCGCGGATGTGACCACCGGGCGCCCCTGGGCCGAGGACACTCTGCAGCTCGTGTTCTCCAGCACCAAGGGGCCGGCCGCCATGTGTGTGGCCCTGCTGAATCAGAGGGGTGATCTGGACTACGAGGCTCCCGTCGCCCGGTACTGGCCCGAGTTCGCCGCCAACGGCAAGGAGGCCGTGACCGTGGCCCAGGTCATGTCCCACACGGCCGGGCTGGCCGCCGTGGACGAGAAACTCACCCGGGACCAGATCATCGCCGGGCGCCCCGTCGTCGAGGCCCTGGAACGGCAGAAGCCGCTGTGGGAACCCGGTACCGCCGTCGGCTACCACGCACTCACCTACGGGTGGCTCGTAGGCGAGATAATCCGGAGGGTCGACGGTCGGGACATCGGAACCTTTGTCGCCGAGGAGCTCTCGGGGCCACTCGGGATGGACTTCTGGATCGGGGCACCCGAGGAGGTCTTCCCCCGGATTGCCCCCCTGATCGACCAGCCGCCCCCGGCCTCGGCGGAGGAAATGGAGCTCATGATGGCTGTTCTGGGCCCGGGCACGATGGGCTACCGGGCTCTGACGATGGACGGGGCCATGCTCGTGGAGGGAGGGGGATTCGGGACCGCGTTCAACGACCCGGCCATCTGGGCCGCCCAGATGCCCGCCGCCAACGGGATCACCGATGCCCGGTCACTGGCCCGGGCCTACGCCTCGTGCCTGACCGAGGTGGACGGAACCCGGCTCCTGGAGCCCGAGACCCTGGCCCGGGTCACCGAGGTCCGCAGCGAGGGCCCGGATCTCACCCTCGCGATCACCAGTCGCTTCGGGCTGGGCTTCATGCTCCACGAGGAACAGTTCATGCCCATGTTCGGACCGGGATCCTTCGGTCACGCCGGTGCCGGTGGCTCGCTGGGCTACGGCGACACCGACGCCGGTATCGGCTTCGGCTACGTGATGAACCAGATGACGGCGTCGTTGACCGGTGATCCCAGGACCGAGGGGCTCACCGAAGCGGTGAGGGCCTGTCTTGGCTGAAGGCGGCGAGATCGAGACCGCCGCCCCCGGCGGTGCCGGCGGTGGCGATGATGGCGGGGTCGTGGGGGAGGACCCCGCCAACGTCGATTTCGAGGATCTGGATCCACTTCCGGCTCCCGAGGTCGGCTCGGCCGCCGGGGACACCCCCGATGTCGCCGAGCCGGTGGAGTTCGGGTTGGGGGCCGAGGACGCTCTGGTCGAGGCGGCCTACGAATCGCCCTACGGGGAGCTGATCGCCACCGAGATGAAGGTGGTCACCTGGAATCTCTGGTGGCGGTTCGGCCCCTGGGAGCAGCGTCTGGACGCGATCCGGACGACACTGGCCGAACTGGATGCCGACGTCTACGCCTTTCAGGAGGTGTGGGAGGAGGGGGACTCGAACCTGGCGGCCATCCTGGCGGAGGGCCTCGGGTACCACCACGTCTTTCGTTCCTGGACCGAACACGAGGGGGTCCGCTTCGGCAACGCGGTCGTGTCCCGGTGGCCGATCGGCACGAGCCGTTGGATCGACTTCGGTGATCCCGAGGGCAGCACGCACCGCAATGCCCTCATGGCCGAGATCGACGGCCCGCGGGGTCCGTTGCAGGTGTTCTGCACCCACCTCAACTGGAAACTGTTCGAGAGCGGTGTCCGCCAGCGTCAGGTCGGTGAACTGGCCCGTTTCGTGGCCGACTGCCGACCGCGCCGGTTTCCCGCCGTGGTCTGCGGCGATTTCAACGCCGAACCGACGAGCGACGAGATCGCCATGATGACCGGGCTGACCACCGTCCCGGTGCCGGGGCTGGCGTTCTTCGACGCCTGGCGGGTCGGGGGCGACGGTGCATCGTCGGGGCACACCTGGTCGAACCGCAACCCCTTCGCTGCGGCGGTGCTGGAACCCGATCGCCGTATCGACTACGTGTTCACCGGGTGGCCCCGCGCCGGAGGGGCGGGACATGTCGTGGGATGCCGGGTGGTGGGTGACTCCCCGGTGGCCGGTGTGTGGCCCAGTGACCACTTCGGGGTGGAGGCCCGGCTGCGCTACTGAGGCGCCCCACCGACCGCGACCCACTCAGTGGATCACCCCTCAGAGAATGGCCTCGACCAGGGTGGGGCCGGGTGTGGCGTTGGCTCGGGCGACGGCCTCGGTGAGTTCCTCGGCGGTGGTGGCCCGGGAGGCGGGCACCCCCATGCCCCGGGCCAGGGAGCAGAAGTCCAGATCCGGGTTCGACAGCTCGGTCAGGGCCAGGGCGTTGGGGCCCGGCTGATCGATACCGGCCCGGTGCAGTTCCATCTGCAGGATGTTGTAGCGGTGGTTGTTGGCCATGATGACGGTGACATCGACGCCCTCACGGGCCATGCTCCACAGGGCCTGGATGGTGTACATGGCCGATCCGTCGGACTGCAGGCACATGACGCGACGGTCGGGGGCGGCGATGGCCGCGCCGAGGGCCGTGGGCAGTCCGGCGCCGATGGCCCCGCCCATGGCCTGGATCATGCGGAAGGGGGCGGCCCGGTCGGTCATGGTGAGGAATCCGGCGGCGGAGGTGATGCCGTCCTGGACGAGTACCGCGTTCTCCGGCATCTCCGCGGCGAGGACCCTTCCCAGGGACATGATGTCGAGGGGGCCGGTGGCCGCCGGCAGGGGATCGGGCGCCGGCGGTGGGGTGGCGGGTCCGGCGCCCACGGCGTCGGCGAGGTCGCTCAGGCAACGGGCGATGTCGTCGGCGACGCCGGCGAGCTGCAGACGCCGGCAGTCGGCGGGAAGGGTGGTGCTGGGAATGTCGGGATATCCGAAGAACGTGACCGGCTCGCCCTCGGTCAGCAGGACCGCGGTCCTCACCCCGGCGGTGGCCCGGGCCGCGGCCTCGGGGAAGTAGGGGATGTCCGGGATGAAGTGCCGCCCAAGGCCCAGTTCGTTGGTGGCGGCGCGGTAGCGGAGAGGTCGGCATCCGGTGGCGGCGGCGATGCGGGCCATGTCGGCGGCCATCTCCGCCGTGACCAGGGGGCCACCCACGATCAGGGCGGAGTCCCCCGACCTCAGGGCCGCCGCGGCCTCCATGACCCGGTCGGCGGGAACGGTGCGGCGGGAGCCGAACCCGACCTCGGGGATCTCCGGGGGGGCGTCGTCCCAGGTCGTGTCGGCGGGGATCACCAGGGTGGCGGGACCACCGGCACCGTCGGTGGCGGCGTGGATGGCGGCGGCGGTGTCGGAGGCCAGTCGGGAGGCGGAGTTCACATGGCGGTGCCACCCCACCCAGGTCGCCAGCTTGGTGGTGTCGGAGCTGAGAGGGGCGTCGTAGGGCAGGTGCCAGCTGGCCTGGTCTCCGACCAGGTTCACCACCGGGGTGAAGGATCGGCGGGCGTTGTGCAGGTTGGCCAGGGCGTTCACGTAACCGGGGCCGAGGTGGTACAGACCCAGGGCGGGACGGTCGGCGACACGGGCGTATCCGTGGCAGGCCCCGCTGCACACTCCTTCGAACAGGCCCAGTACCGGTCGGATCCCCGGCACCCGGTCGAGGGCCGCGACCATGGCCATCTCGGTGGTTCCGGGGTTGGCGAAGCACACGTCTACACCGGCCGCCAGAGCCGTTCTGAACATCATCTCGGCCCCGTCGGCCACGTTTCCCCCTCCTGCGGGCCGGTTCTCCGGCCTCTCGACTGCGTCATTCTGCCAGGTCGGGGCGGCGGTTGGAATCCCGTGGGCGAGTCGATCCGGTGGGGTCCGGTGGAACTTTCAGATAGGGGAGGGGGGTATGGGTGGCAGGGTGGTATGATGACCGCCATGACGAGTCCCACGAGAGTAGATCTGCCGGTGGAGGGCATGACCTGTGCCTCCTGCGCCACCCGCATCGGTCGGGGCCTGGGGAAGCTGGCGGGCGTGGAGGCCGCCGACGTGAACCTGGCCACCAATCGGGCGACGATAGTGTTCGACGCCGACGAGGTGGACACCGAGACCTTCAAGGCGGCCATCGAGAAGCTGGGCTACTCCGTACCCGAGGAACCCGACGCCGACCCCGAGCTGGCCACCCTGGCCACCCTCACCCGGCGGCTGGTGGTGGCCGCCGCCCTGGGGATCCCGGTGGTGATACTGGGTATGGTCTCGGCCCTGCACTTCGACGGCTGGGAGTGGCTGGCCCTGGTCATGTCGGCCCCGGTCGTGCTGTGGGCGGGACAGGGTTTCCACCGTGCCGCCCTGATCAATCTCCGCCACGGGGCGGCCACCATGGACACCCTGGTCTCGATGGGGTCCATGGCGGCTTTCGTCTGGTCGATCGTCTCGTTGCTGTTCATCACCGACGGTCACACCTACTTCGAGACGGCGGCGGCCATCATCGGGCTGATCCTCCTGGGCAAGTGGTTCGAGGCCCGGGCCAAGAGGCGCTCCGGTGACGCCATCCGGGCCCTGGCCGAACTGGGTGCCAAGACCGCCCGTCTCGAGGACGGCACCGAGATCCCCCTCGAGGCCCTCACGGTCGGGACCCGCTTCGTGGTGCGTCCCGGGGAGAGGATCGCCACCGACGGTGTCGTCGTCGAGGGTCATTCCGCCGTCGACATGTCGATGCTCACCGGTGAGCCGGTCCCCGTCGAGGTCGGGCCCGGTGACGAGGTGGTGGGAGCCACCGTCAACGCCAACGGATCCCTGGTCGTCGAGGCCACCCGGGTGGGGGCCGACACCGCCCTGGCCCAGATCTCGCGGCTGGTCGAGGACGCCCAGGGCAGTCGGGCGCCCGTCCAGCACCTGGCCGACAAGGTGGCGGGAATCTTCGTACCGATCGTGCTCCTCATCTCACTGGGCACCCTCATCGGATGGATGGCGACAGGGCATTCCCTCGACCAGTCCTTCACGGCGGCCGTGGCCGTCCTGATCATCGCCTGCCCGTGCGCGCTCGGTCTGGCCACGCCCACGGCGATCATGGTCGGGACCGGTCGCGGAGCCCAGTTGGGCATCATCATCAAGGGCGGCGAGGTTCTCGAGTCCACCCGCGAGATCACGACCGTCGTGGTCGACAAGACCGGCACCATCACCGAGGGTCGCATGGAGCTGGCCGAGGTCGTGGCCGCGCCGGGAACCGACAAGGACGAGATGCTGAAGTTGGCGGCATCGGTGGAGGGCTGGTCCGAGCACCCCATCGCCCAGGCCATCGCCCAGTCCGTGGACGAGGTCGCCGCGGTCGAGGAGTTCGAGAACACCCCCGGAGTCGGGGTGGTGGGGCTCATCGGCGGGCGCCGGGTCATGGTGGGACGCCGCTCGCTGTTCGACGTGATACCGCCCGAGGTGGAGGAAGCGGCCCAGCGGGCGGAGTCCCGGGGGCAGACCGCGGTGTTCGCCGGGTGGGACGGCCGGGCCCGTGGTGTTCTGGTGGTGGCCGACCGGGTTCGCGACACCAGCAGCGAGGCCATCGACGATCTCCATTCCCTGGGGCTGGAGGTCATCCTCCTCAGCGGTGACAACCGGACCACCGCCGAGGCGGTCGGTGCGGAGGTGGGGGCCGACATCGTCATCGCCGAGGTGCTTCCCGGCGACAAGGCCGAGGTGGTCCGCAAGCTCCAGGCCGACGGCCAGGTGGTCGCCATGGTCGGCGACGGCATCAACGATGCCCCGGCCCTGGCCCAGGCCGACCTCGGAATAGCCGTGGGCACCGGAACCGACGTGGCGATCGAGGCATCCGATCTGACGATCGTCAGCGCCGACCTCAGGGCCGTGGCCGACGCCATCGCCCTGTCGAGGCGGACCCTGGTCACGATCAAGGGAAACCTGTTCTGGGCCTTCGCCTACAACGTGGCTGCCATCCCCCTGGCGGTGCTCGGTGTCCTCCAGCCCATGTTCGCGGCGGCGGCAATGGGCTTCTCATCGGTGTTCGTGGTGAGCAACTCGCTCCGGCTGCGGGCCTTCAAGGGATACCGCAACTCCCAGAGGAACCGGACCGCCGGCTCCGTCCCGGCCGCCACGAACCGCACTGAGGCCGCCGTGTCCGTCATGTCCGGCGGAACGACCGGCGCCACGAGCTCCTCGGGGTCCACCACAAGTTCATCGGGAAAGGCAGAATGAACCCATGACACAGAGAATCTACGACGTACCGGCGATGACCTGCGGACACTGCAAGTCCTCCATCGAGACCGAGGTCGGGGGTCTGGCCGACGTGGCCACCGTCGAGGTCGATCTCGAGGCCAAGAAGGTCACCGTGGTGGGAGAGGCGGCCGATGAGGCCATCCGGGCGGCCATCGACGATGCCGGCTTCGACGTGGCGGGGATGACCGTAGCGGGGTGAATCCCCCCCGCAGGCCCCGTGCCGTCAAGGTCACGGCATGGGTGATGGTGGCCGTACTCGTCGGGAGTGCGGCCGCTCTCGCGCTCACCGCGCTACGGGGCGAAGAGGAGATCGGGGACCCCGGAAGGCTCTCCGAGACCCTCCACGATTGGACCGCGGACAGCGCGGCCCTGCCGGTTCTCACCGATGTGACCGCGGACTGGGGCCTCACCGGGGTGCTGACGACCGGTTCCCATCCCCTCCGGGGAGGCGCCGCCGTCGCCGACCTGGACGGGGACGGTCGCAACGACATCGTCGTCGCCGGGGGCCGACTGCACATACTGATGGCCCGCCCGGCCGGAGGATTCGAACCGGTGGCGGCGACGGGTTCGCTGCTGTCGGACAACGATGCCGGTGAGGCGGTCTCCGTGGCCCTGTCCGACGTGGACGGGGACGGCCGCGTCGACATCATGGTGGGCACCACGGGGGCGCACAGCCTGGTCGTCTGGGGAGGCGACTGGTCGACGGTCACCGGCTCACGCGACGCCACCGACGCCGAGGTGACCACGATCGACGGAGGTCGGCCCACCACCGCGGTCGTGCCGGCGGACCTCGACGGTGACGGGGTCACCGACCTCCTGCGGCTGGGTTACGGCGGGACCGACCCTCGGCCCGATCTGGTCCTTCGCCAGGATCCGGACGACCGGCGCAGCTTCGACACCGGAATCGAACTCCCCGACAGTCGGCGGCTGTCGCTGGCGGCGGAGGTTGTCGACATCGACGGCGACGGTCTGGTCGACCTCTGGGTCACCCGGGACACGGGCTGGGCCACCGGACCCGATTCCGTCTACAGCCGGGAGGGCGACCCCACGGGACCCTGGCGGGACATCGCCCCCGCCCTCGGCGCCGACCAGGCCATAGACGGGATGGGTGTCACCGTCGGCGACCTGACCGGTGACGGCAACCTCGATGTCTACCTCTCCGACCTCGGGGACAACGAGCTTCTGACCCGCTCGATCACCGGCAGGGGATTCATCCCCGTGTTCGGGGCCGGGGTGGGGCGGATCCGGCCACCCGGCGGTAGCGACCGGGAGGTCTCCAGCAGTTGGGGATCGGGAATGGCCGACCTGAATCTCGACGGCCGGTTCGATCTCGTGGTCGTGAACGGCGGTTTCGCCGACAACTCCATGATCAACAAGATCCCCGGATCCGAGGTGGTGCTCGACGATCCCCCCGCCGTGTTCCTCGGTCTGGGCGACGGGACGTTCAGCGACGTCTGGCCCCGACTGGGCCTGGCCTGGGAGGGGTCCTCCCGGGGTCTGTCGATCGGCGACCTCGACTCCGACGGTGACCCCGATCTGGTGATCGTGAATCACGACGGGCAGGTTCGTGTGTACCGCAACGACACGCCCACGGCGGGAGTGACCCTGAGACTGGATCCGGCCTGTCCGGCCGCAGGGTCCTACCTGCGGGTCGAGTCCGGTGTAGGGTCCGCGGCGGTTCGCCTCGGGGGGCGGAGCTTCGCCGGCCACCATGCCCCCGAGGTCTCCCTGCCCCGCGACTCGGGTCGGAGTTCCACCACCCTGATCGTTCCGGGTCGCCCGCCTGCGGAGGTTCCGCCTCCCCCGGTGGGGGGTCCGCCCGTGGTCGACCTCCCCTGCCCCTGAGCCCGGGCCGCCGGGGGCTCAGGCGTCGGGGCCGGTTGCGCGGTCCAGAAGGGCGGAGGGGTCGAGGTCGGCGAGGGACCCGGCCACCACGGTGGCTCCCACGAAGTCCATACCTGCGGTCACCGGGTTCGGGA
>DRKF01000289.1 GCA_011051915.1 Acidimicrobiales bacterium
CGGAGCAGCCCGGGGCCGAAGGAGTGGAGGCCTCAGAGGTAGCCGGGTTCGTCACGGGGCGGTCGGGAGTCGAAGCCCTCCTCCCGGCGGGCCCCGAATCTCTCCCGGAGATCGTCGTCGAGGCTGTCGGCCAGATGGCCCAGGAGATTCAGGGCCGCCACCAGCTGGTCATCGCTGTAGGGCGGGGGAATCACCTCCAGGGCCAGGAACACCGTCTCCCCGGAGTGGAAGACCCGACCTGCCGGCAGCCCGCGGTTTATCTCGTTCAGCCTCTCTATCAGGGCCGGACCCGCCGGTACCCGACCCAGCACCGGGGAGAAGATCCTGGTCATCGGTGGGTCGCCGACGACCCTCATGAATATCGGTGCGCTGCCGTACCTCAGCCGGATGTCCCCGTCGGAGTCGGGTGAGAGGTCATCGTCCTCGGCCAGATGCCGGGCCACGGCCAGCACCTTGCCGAGGAGCTGTCGGGGTGTCGGGGGCCGGGTCGCTTCGGGGACCTCCTCCTCCCGCTTGATGCCGAGGTTGGGATAGACGGGCTCGACTCCTCCGACCACGTTGAAGGCTCTGTAGGCCAGGAATCCGGGATGGGGTAGGCCGTACACATCCACCAGGGTGTCCACGGCGACCCTCGCCGCCTCTTGGAAGTCCACCGGTGGTTCCATCTGGATCCAGAAGTTGGGCGAGCCGTCCGGATCCTCCTCGGGAACCGAAGCCTGGGGGGAACCGGTGGGGGCGCCCCAACCCAGCTCCCGCAGCCGGGTTATCCGGGCCCGGTCCAGATGCTCCGACGGCGGAAGGTAGGAGTTGGAGACCGCCTCCATCCTGAGCCCTTCGGGACCCTGGGCCGCGAACTGCACGAAGGAACGCCTCCCCTTGAACGACAGGATCAGGAACTGGTCGACCTCCATGGCGCCCAGCACCAGGGCCAGGTTCCCCGCGAACTCGTCCCAGGCGCCCGAGCGATACCCCTTGGGCGCCTTGACCACGTTCCCGACGTCCAGCGAGGCGATCTCGACCAACAGGTCGAAGGCCCGGCGGTACTCGGGCCCGGCGTCGTAGTAGCGAGTCTTACCCAACCCGACGGCGCCGTTCACCGCCTCGCTGTACATCTCTCTCACCGCATCGATCGGAATCATCCGACGCTCCTCGTCCAATAGCTGTCCAGTTGGTTTCACACCCGTCCATAGGAGCCACCCGTGACACACCCCCCACCCCATCTGTGAGACCGGCGGACCCCCACACAGACCCCCGCACTCACAAAAGCCCGATCACCACCCCATCTGTGAGACCGGCGGACTGCCACGGAGGCCGCCGCGCTCAGAAAAGCGGGTTCGCTCCCCCATCTGTGAGACCGGGGGACCGCCACGGAGACCCCCGCGCTCAGAAAAGCGGGATCACTCCACCATCTGTGAGACCGGGGGACCGCCACGGAGACCCCCGCACTCACAAAAGCCGGTTGGGGGTTGGGGGTCAGCGGGGCACTACATAGCCGACCGACTCGCGGTCCCAGGTGGTCGGGGTCACCCCGGCCTCGCGCAGTTCGGGCTTGCGGATCTTGCCGGTCTGGGTCTTGTCCAGCTCGGTCACCCACTCGACGAAACGCGGCACGGCGTAGCGGGGCATGGCCGCCTGGCAGTGTTCCAGCAGCTCCTCGGGTGTCAGCTCGGCCTCGGGATGGAGCACCACACAGGCCTTGACCTCCTCCTCTCCCCCGGCCCCGGCCACCTTCACCCCGACCACGGCGCTCTCCGCCACCGCCGGATGGTTGTTGATCACCTGCTCGACCTCGAAGGACGAGATGTTCTCGCCCCGGCGGCGGATGCAGTCCTTGATGCGGTCCACGAAATGCAACCGCCCCTGGGGGTCGAAACGACCGGCGTCCCCGGTGTGGAACCACAGGTTGCGCCAGGCCTCCACCGTCTTCTCCGGCATCCGGAAGTAGCCGGCCATGAAGCACGACGCCTCGAGCGGCCGCACGACGATCTCCCCCACCTCGTCGGGTTCCAGGGGTTCGTCGGTGTCGGGGTCGACCACCCGAACATCGAACCAGTCGTCGAGAACCCGGCCGGCGCATCCGGGGATCAGGGGGTCGGCGGGGTCGCTGTACACGGGGATGTTGCACTCGGTCATCCCGAAGCCCTGGAAGAGCCGCAGTCCGAACCTCTCCTCGAACGCCGCTCCCCACTCGGCGGAGATCGGCACGGCCATCACCAGACGCAGGTCGTGATCACGGTCCCGTTCGGTGGGCGCGGTCCGGAAGATGAACTCGGGCATCACGCCCAGGGCGTTGGTGACCGTGGCCCCACAGGCGATCACGTCGTTCAGCCAGGTGTTGGGACTGAAGCGCCGGACCACGGTGGCGGGTGTGCCGGCCATCAGACACCCGTAGACCTGCATCAGGAGCCCGTTGGCGTGGAACAGGGGCATGCAGATGAAGTAGTGGTCGTCGGGGCTCAGGTCGACGGCCCGCACCGTTCCCATGCCGAACATCAGGCAGTGGGCCTGGGGCATGAGCACCCCCTTGGAGGGGCCGGTGGTACCCGAGGTGTACATGATGGTGGAGATGTCGGAGGGCACCGGCGGCGGGGGAAGCTCGGTGGACGGATCAGCGTGGGCCACGAACTCGTCGAACGACATGGCGTTGGACCCGGCGAGGGGCCGGGGCAGCGCCTCGGGCCGCTGCCCCACCACGACGGTGGCCCTCACCGACGCTCCGCCCCGATCGACGCTGTCGAAGGCCCCGAGCAGTTCGTCGTCGACGATCACCACGGTGGGTTCGGAGTTCACCAGCTGGTGGGCCAGGAACGCACCCTTGAGCTCGGTGTTGATGGGCACGAAGACCGCTCCGGCCTTGTTGGTCCCGATCATGGCGGTCATGAACTCCGCCGAGTTGTAGCCCAGCATCATGACCCGGTCGCCCGGCTCGACCCCCAGAGCCATCAGGGCCCGGGCCACGGTGTCGCTCTCGGTGTCGAACCCGGCGAAGCTCAGCACCCGGGGATCGCCACCGGCCGGGTCGAGGAAGGTCAGGAATGGACGGTCACCCAGGTCCCGGGCCTGACGGTGAACCGCCTCGATCAGCGTCCAGTCGCCCTTGTCGAGTTCCAGCATCGATCCCCCTGCCGCCTCATCCTCGATCGCGACCGAAACTACCCCGGCTGCGGGATCACCCCCAAGCAGCAGCGGCCGGTAGGGCCATGGGTGTGTGCAATACGCGTATGCCCAGAGTGCAGGTCTACCTCCCCGAGGAGCTCTACTCCGCACTCAAGGATCGCGAGCTGTCGCCGTCCGAGCTGCTCCAGAACGCGGTCCGGGCCGAACTCCGTCGCCGGGAGCTGCTCGAGGAGACCGATCGATACCTGGCCGAGCTCATCGACGAGGTGGGTGCACCGTCGAACGGTGCGGTAGCCCGGGCCGAGGCGCTGGTCCGACACATCAAGGCCGAATCCGGCACCGACCATCCTCGCTGAACATTGCTGGTCCTCGATTCCGGTGGCCTCAGCCGCCTCTCGGCCCGTCGCCCCGAAAGAGCGGCGATGATCGCCGTGTTCAGGCGCGAAGGCCTCTGGCCCCCGGTGGTTCCCTCGGTCGTTGTGGCCGAGTCGACAACCGGCAGACAGCGGGACGACGCCGGCATCAACCGATTCCTCGAGACCTGCGACATCGTCGAGGAGGTCCCCCGGCACCTGGCCCGTCGAGCCGGCAACCTGCGGGCCCTGGCCCGGAGGGGCTCCGCGGTCGATGCCATCGTCATCGCCCTCGCCGAACCCGGTGGCACCGTGCTCACCGGTGATATCGGAGACCTCGAAGCCCTCGCCAGCCAGGCGGAGGGTGTGCACGTCCACCGGGTCTGAGGGGCACGATCGGGTCGCCGGCGGATGACCGCCGGACGACGGCTGGGCAACCCGCCCGGGTCGGAAGCAGGGCCTGGCCCGACACCGCGGATTCCCGCTCAGCTGCCGAGGAACTCCAGGGCGGCGGCCACGTACACGTTCGCCGCCTCGATGACCGCATCCACCTCGACGTACTCGTCCACCTGGTGGGCTATCCACTTTCCGCCCGGGCCGTAGACCACCGTGTCCAGACGCCCGTCCCGCCACAGGATGGTTCCGTCGGTGGATCCCGGCACCCCACCCAAGACCGCCGGTCGGCCGGTTACCCGCTCATGGGCCCCGACCAGGGCCCTCACCACGGCGGAGTCCTCGGGGGTGTCGGTGGAGGGGCGGTCGTCCACGACCTCGATCGACAGTTCCACCCCGGCGCCCTTTCCGGCCTCGGCCGCCAGGGCCTCGACCCGGGCCAGGACCTCGGCATGGTCCACCGCCGGGGTGGTGCGGATGTCGACGGCCATGGTGGCCTCGGCGGGAATGACGTTCATCTGGATCAACGAACCACCGGAGATCACGGTCGGGGTGACGAACACCTTCCCCAGATGGGGGTGCACACCGAAGCGGTCCTGCAGCTCAGCCTGGAGGTCGGCCAGATCCACCGCCAGGCGGGCCAGGGCCGCCAGGGGGTTGGCCCCCTTGTCGGGCATCGCCCCGTGGGCCATCTTCCCCACGGCGTCCACACGGAGCCGGATCGCCCCCTTGGACACGGCGCAGATCTCACCCTCCTCGGGCTCGCACACGATCACCCCGTCTATGCCCTCACAGCGACCATCGGCGACGAAACGCTTGACGCCGATCATCATCTCCTCCTCGTCGCACAGGGCACCCAGCACGATGCGACCCGGGAACGGACCGGCGGAGGCCACCGCCGCGGTGGCGTGGATCATGGCCGCCAGCCCCGACTTCATGTCGGCCGAACCGCGGCCGTAGAGACGACCGTCGACGATCTCGGCCCCGAACGGATCGTGGGTCCACTCCGATGGGTCCCCCTCGGTGACCACGTCGGTGTGCCCCTCGAAC
>DRKF01000290.1 GCA_011051915.1 Acidimicrobiales bacterium
GGCCGAGGCAACGGGACTCACGACATCATCTGACACTGATCTCACCTCATCGTCGAGGTTCCCCACCGTGGCGGAGAACTCTGGATTCGACCCGCGGCCCGATGCTAACAGTCCGCGGGATGGTTCACTGCGGGGCACCGGGGTTCGCATGGGGGCCAGAAAACACCGGTCGCGACCGTTCCAGCGGTAGCGCCCCAACACCAGATGGCAGGGCCCCGAAGGCGGGGACTGGGGACCGATGGGTTCCCGCCCCTCACTCCCCGTATCCACCGCCATCTTCCCCATCGAAACCCCGCTGTCCGAGCGCCGGCCCCACCCCGAAACCACCTTCGGTGGACGAATGGGGCATCGGGCCACCACAATTCGTGGTATCCAACCTACTTCAACCCCGAACAATCGGTCAATGGGCGAGATCGGATTCGATCTGTCACCACCGCGGAGCGGAAGGCTCAGCCCGCCATGGAATTGGGTGCTACCGCGTCGGCGACCGTCAGCCATGAGGCCACCGACGGGTATCGGGACGCCAGACCGGCCACCAGCAGGGAGGGCAGTTGCAGGGTCCGGACCGCGGTACGGGCCACTGCGGTGGCCCGGTGGGGAACTGCCCGGCGACCGGCGTCCCCGAACACCCCACCGGCGCCCAGCACCACCGCAGGCCGGTCCTCCTCGATGAGTTCCACGGTGCCCTCCACCACCAGGTAGAGGCGCCGATCGACCGCCCCGGCCTGTTGGATCGTGGCACCGGCGGGATAGGCCATGGGCTGGACCGACCGCTTGAGGGTCCTCCGATCGGCTGCGGACAGATCCCTGAAGGGAGCCCACCGCTGAATGAGGGCGCCCCTGGTGTTTCTCGCTCGGTTCGTTACCACCTGAACACCTGTCCGTACCATGCGTCCACTCCTGGAGAGGGCCTGTCCCCGAGCCCCCAGGGGAGCCAAGGGGCGTTAGCCGAGTGACTCCCCTCGGGCTCGATGCGCACCGAAAAAGCCGGCGAAGCCCTCGAACCCGGGGCTCTCTGTGATTTCCGCCCGACCCGCCACCGTGAGTGGCGTTCCGAAACGGACTGTAGTTCCCTGAGCCTTTGCGAACACGTCCATCAGGTTACGAACTGTTTACGATCTGAGGGCGCCTGCAACCCGGGCGAGTGGCGGTGGGAACGGACTCCTGCCGGCCGCCCCGCCACCGGGTACACCCATCCCCGGAGCGGGGGAATATCGTGTCTGGCCATGAACACCGCCGCACACCACCGCCCTTCCTTCCGCCTCCCGTGCTGAAGGCCTATCTCGGTGGTGAGGTCTTCGGGTCGATCACCGGCGGCGACAGCCCGTCCGTCCTCGGCCTCCACGGTTGGGGCCGCAACCATCGCGATCTGGCCACGGCTCTGGGTGACATCCCCCACCTGGCGGTCGACCTGCCCGGGTTCGGCACCAGTCCCCCACCTCCCTCGGTGTGGGGAGCGGCGGACTACGCCCAGCATCTGAGCCCCCTGCTGGACGAGCTCAGCCTGCCCGTGGTCATCGTCGGGCATTCCTTCGGGGGCAGGATCGCGGTCCACCTGGCCGCCGCCCGACCGGGAGCCGTCGGGGGCCTGGTTCTGGCCGGAGTACCTCTCCTCCACCGTGAGGGTCGACCCCAGCGCCCTCCTCGCCGGTTCCGCCTGGGCAGGGCTCTCCACCGCCTGGGCATCATCTCGGACTCCCGAATGGACGAGCTGCGCGAACGCTACGGCAGCTCCGACTACCGCCAGGCCGAGGGGGTGATGCGCTCGATACTGGTCAAGGCCGTCAATGAGTCCTACGAAGCGGAGCTGGAGCGCATCACCTGCCCGGTGGAACTCATCTGGGGTGACGCCGACACCGCCGCCCCCGCATCGATCGCCTCCCGGGCCGAATCGCTCCTGGCCGACGCCCGGCTCACGGTCATCGCCCGCGGTGATCACTTCACACCCCTCACCCGGCCCGACGAGCTCCGGGCCGCCGTCGTCCGCCGCCTGGACGCCCTCGCCGCCGCCCCCGGAGAACCCACGTGAACCTGCTCATAGCGCTCCTGTTGGCGGCCTCCCTGCCCCTCGCCGCCGCCCGCTGGCTGCGGGTGGCCCAGCGGGAGCACTACCTGCCCGGTGCCGTCTGCGGGTTCGCCCGTCGGTGGTGGACGGTGGACAGTCGCAACATCGCCCTGCTGGGACTGGGCGTCGTCGGTCTGGTCGGAAGCCTGTGGGAACCGTGGGCCGCTGTCGTGCCCATCGAGGTGGCGGCGGTCGGCCCGTTCGGGCTGTCCATGAGGGGATCCACATCACCCCTGGCATGGACCCGTCGGCTGCGTACCCTCGCCGGCGTCTACACCGCCCTCTCGGCACTCCTCGTCGCCGTCGGGGCCCTGGCGGGGTTCGCGGCCGCGGCCATGGGTGCCACCGCCCTGGCCGCACCGGTCGTCGTGGATCTGGCCCTGGCCCTGACCAGACCCCTCGAGAAGCGGGCGGCGGGCCGATTCGTCGATCGGGCCCGATCGTCGCTCGACCGGGTGTCGCCGACCCGGGTGGCCATCACGGGCTCCTTCGGGAAGACGACGGTCAAGGGCTATCTCCGGCACCTGGTCTCGGGGTCCCGATCGGTGGTGGCCAGCCCGGCCAGTTTCAACAACACCGGCGGGCTGTCCCGCACCGTCAACGAACATCTGACTCCCGACACCGAGGTGTTCATCGCCGAGATGGGAGCCTACGGGCCCGGTGAGATCCGGGACCTGTGCTCGTGGGTCCGGCCCGATGTCGCCGTGCTGTGTCACATCGGACCCGTTCACCTCGAGAGGTTCGGGACGTTGGAGGCCACCGTGAGAGCCAAGGCCGAGATCTTCGAAACGGCGGGGACCGCCGTCCTGAACGTGGACGACCCCCTTATCGACCCTCTCGCCGGCGAGCTGGCCGACCGGGGCCTGACCGTGGTCACCTGCTCGGGGGGAGGTCGGGGGGCCACCACAGCCGACGTGATCGTGACCACCGTCGCGTCCGGCCCCGGGGCGGAATCCGGTGCGGGTCCCGTCCGTCCCGGAAGCCGGTCCCGATGCTTGGTGACCGTCCGGGGTGAGACCTTCGAGAGTTCGCTCCCCGACGACACCCATTCCGACAACGCCGCCCTGGCCGTGGGGGCCGCCGTGGCCCTGGGAGTCGAACCCTCCACGGCCGCCGGACGGCTCCCGGGGCTCCGGGGGGCACCCCATCGCCGCGAGTTCAGCGTGTCCCCCACCGGTGTGACGGTCATCGACGACACCTTCAACTCCAACCCGGCGGGAGCCGCGGCGGCGGTGGCTGCCCTGGCATCGGTGCCCGCCCGTCGTCGTGTCGTGGCCACCCCCGGAATGGTCGAACTCGGCGACCGCCAGAGAACCGAGAACATCGAGTTCGGCCGGCTGGCCGCCACCACGGCCGACACCGTGATCATCATCGGCAGAACGAACCGGGCCGCTCTGCTCGAGGGGAGCAGATCGGGCACGGCCGAGGTGGTGGTGGTCGCCAACCGGGGTGAGGCCGTGCAGTGGGCCCGCAACAATCTGGAGGCCGGCGACGCCGTCCTCTACGAGAACGACCTGCCCGACCACTTCCCCTGAGATGCCTCGCCTCGCCAGGGGATCCCCCTCGGGCGGCCCCGAGCGAATCTCCCGACGGGGCCCCGTCGGCCCATGACCAGGCCGGTGGTGCTCCCCGGGAGACCCTGAACCCATCTCCGGATGGGGCATCATTGGCCCATGACCAAGCCAGCGGTGTGCTTCGGGAGCCCCTCACCCGAACACGACATCTCCATCCTCACCGGCCTGCAGGCCGCCCACGCCCTCGCTGCGGCGGGAACCGACGTGATCGCCCTCTACTGGGCCAAGACCGGTGACTGGTACGAGGTTCCCCCCACCTCGGAGGCGTCGGATTTCGCCGAGGGGATCCCCTCCCGGGCCGAGGAGGTGACCCTGCGCACCGGATCCAACGGCGGCTTCCACCGCCACGGCCGCAGGGGCCGACTGGTCCCCATCGAGATCTCCGCCGTGGTGAACTGCTGCCACGGGGTCCCCGGTGAGGACGGAACCCTGCAGGCCCTCTTCGACCTGGCCGGAATCCGCTACACGGGACCCAGCCAGTGGGGAGCGGCGATCGGCATGGACAAGCTGGCCTTCGCCGCCACCGTCGCCGCGGCCGGGGTGCCGGTGCTGCCGAGCGCGGTCCTGGATGCGAACACCGAGATCGAGGGCCCCGGACCCTTCATCGTGAAGCCCCGGTTCGGTGGCAGCTCCATCGGAATCGAGGTCGTGCAGGACCTCGACACCGCCCGGGCCCTGGCCGCGTCCCAACCTCTGCTGCGCGAGGGGGCGATCATCCAGCCCTTCCTCGCCGATGCCATCGATCTCAACATCAGCGTGAAGACGTGTCCGGTCCCCACCCTGTCCTCGGTGGAGAAGCCCCTGCGGGACGACAGCGGCCAGATCTACACCTACGGCGACAAGTACCTCGCCGGTGGCGACCAGGGGATGGCGAGCGCACCCCGGGAGCTGCCCGCCGAGATCCCCGTGGAGATCGAGGCCCGCCTGCGCACCCACGCCGAGACGATCATGAGGGTGGCGCTGGTCCGTTCGGTCGCCCGTATCGACTTCCTGCTCCGGGGCGACGAACTGTACGTGAACGAGATCAACACCATTCCGGGTTCGCTGAGTTGGTACTTCTGGTTCCACGAGGGAATTCCGTTCCCGACCCTGTTGGACCAGATGCTGGCCGAGGCCCAGGCCGGTCCCACCCGGAGGTTCCGCACCGAGGGTGCCGACGGCACCGCCCTGCGGTCGGCGGGGGCAATGGCCCGCAAGTTGGCCTGACCCGGACCTCCGCACCGGTTCCGACAGAACCCCCGGCCTCCCGCCGCTCAGCCCACCGGGGTCAGGGCCGCCCTCAGAAACACGATCATCTCCCGGCGGGCCCGGGCCATCGACCTCAGGCTCGGCTCGACGCCCATGGCCCTCATGACCTCGGGCTCGGTGGCCACCCCCATCACCGCCGAGTACGAAGTGAGTAGCAGCAGACGGGGGTCATGGCGACGGAGACGACCGGCTTCCATCTCCTGGCCCAGGTAGGCACAGGCCCGCTCCAGCAGATCGTGCATTCCCCGGGCCAGTCTCGGCGTGTGGGGATCACCCAGTCGCGACACCTGGCGCAGGAGCCCCAGCAGTTCGGGACGCCGGGCGGCAACGGCGAAGGTGGTCCTGACCACGTCCTCGACCCTCGCCAGGCCGCGGCTGGGTCCCCGGGCCACACCTTCGTACAGTTCCGCCAGCTCGGCCACCGAGCGGTCGATGACCGCCTCCAGGAGCTGTTCCTTGGAGTCGAAGTGGTAGAGGATGGCCTGCTTGGTCACCCCGACCTCACCGGCCAGATCGTCCAACGAGGTGGCGGCGAATCCCCTGGTTCCGAACGCCACCAGGGCCTCGTCGAGAACTCGCTCCGCCGTACCTGAGGCCATCCCGGGATCCTACCGCTACTTACCAGATGGTAAGGAGACGTGGTAGAAATGGTCCCGTGATCGCCGAGGAACTCGAGGGCAGCAGGATTGCCGTGACCGGGAGCACGGGCTTCCTCGGAACGGCTCTCGTCGAGCGACTCCTCAGGTCGGTCCCCGGATGTCGCCTGGTGCTGCTGGTGAGAGGCGGGCGGCGGTCCAACGCCCGCCGCCGGGTCGAGCGCGAGATCCTCCGCAACGACGCCTTCGACCGCCTGCGGGAGGAGTACGGCGAGCAGTTCCTTCAGCGGTGCATGGACCGGATCGAGGTCGTCTCCGGCGATGTCAGCGTGGACGGGCTGGGCCTCTCCCCCGCCGACGCCGAGACCTTCTGCTCCGCCGACATCGTGATCCACTCCGCGGCAACCGTCTCCTTCGACAACCCCCTCGACACCTCCGTGGAGATAAACCTCCTCGGCCCCCTCCGGGTGATGAACGTCCTCCACGACCACGACGTCACCCCCCACCTGATCGCGGTGTCCACCTGCTACGTGGCGGGCAACCGCCGGGGACGGGCGGCGGAGGAGTTCATCCACGAGAGCCCCTTCCACGTCAAGGTGGACTGGCGCCAGGAGGTCGACGCCGCCCGCCGGGCCCGAGCCGACCTCGAGGCCCAGAGTCGCAGACCCGAGATGCTGCACCGCTTCGGTCGCGAGGCCCGGGACGAGCTGGGCCCGGCCGGAATCCCCCTGCTCTCGGCCAAGTCCGAGCAGCGGCGTGCCGCCTGGGTCTCCGACCAGATGGTCGACGCCGGGAGGTCCCGGGCCGGTTCGCTGGGGTGGCCCGACGTCTACACCTACTCCAAGGCCCTGGGGGAGAAGGCCCTCGTCGACCACCGGGGCGACGTACCGGTCTCCATCGTGCGCCCCTCGATAATCGAGTCGGCGTGGGCCGAACCCAAGCCGGGCTGGATCCGGGGCTTCCGGATGGCCGAGCCCCTGATCATCTCCTTCGGCAAGGGTGAGTTGAACCAGTTCCCCGGCTACCCCGAGGGAATCATCGACGTCATTCCCGTGGACATGGTCGCCGCCGCCCTGTGCGCGGTCGCCGCCGCCGGCCCCAGCGAGGAGCCCCGGATCCACCAGGTGGCCTCGGGCGCGGTGAACCCCCTGCTCTACAAGGTCCTCACCGAGACGGTTCGCAAGTGGTTCACCCGCAACCCGATCTACGACTCCCACGGCAATCCCATTCCGGTGACGGAGTGGACCTTCACCGGTGCCGGTGGGCTCGAGGAGAAGCTCCAGCGGATCCAGACCGTGTTGGACCGGACCCAGAAGGCCGCCCGCCACCTGCCGATGCGAGGGAGCAAGGCCCGCCTCACCGAGATCCTCGACGAGAAGCGCCGGATAGTCGACCAGGCCCACGGATACGTCCAGATCTACGGCGCCTACGGTCGTTGCGAGGCGCTGTACCAGATCGACAACACCCTCGCCCTGTTCGAGTCGCTGCCGGCGGAGGACCAGGCCACGTTCGGGTTCGACCCGCGGGTCATCGACTGGAAGCGGTACATCTCGGAGATTCACCTGCCCACCGTCGTGGTCCAGGCCCGAGTCAAGATGACCCCGGCCCGACGCAGCGGCCCGGACCGGGCCGAACGACTGCGCAGGGCCATTCTCCATCCCGACCGGCACTTCGCCGCCTTCGATCTGGAGAACACCCTGCTGGCCTCCAATGTGGTGGAGGCCTACGCCTGGATGGCCACCCGGGATCTCGACACCGGGGCCCGATTGCGCTTCGCCGCCCGGACCATGGCCGAGGGACCGGGCCTGTGGACGCGCGACCGCCGCGACCGCACCGACTTCCTCCGCTATTTCTACCGCAGGTACCGAGGAGCCTCGGTCGCCGAGCTCGACGAGGCGGCCCAGGAGATGATGAGCCGTCTGCTGCTCACCAAGGCGTTCCCCGCCGGCCTGCGCCGGGTGCGCGAGCACCGGGCCGCCGGACACCGGACCGTCCTCATCACCGGAGCACTGGAGGTCGCCGTCAGGCCCCTGGCCCCCCTCTTCGACGATGTGATCGCCACCCGGATGGGCCAGAGCAAAGGTCGTTACACCGGGGAGATGCTCGACGTTCCCCCCACCGGCGAGGTCCGGGCCCAGATCATGGTGGACTGGGCCGCCGAACACGGCCTGGATCCCTCCGAGGGAGTCGCCTACGCCGATGCCGCGTCCGACCTCCCCATGCTCGAGGCGGCCGGATATCCCGTGGCCGTCAACCCCGAACCCCATCTGATCTCCATCGCCGACAAGAGGGGCTGGCTGACCGAGGAGTGGCACCAGTCGGGGGGCAGCCCCAAGCCCCTGCTCCCCGTGGCACCACGCCGTCGCAGACGGACCACCAGACACCGGGCCCGATTCATCCAGGAAGGCAGGAAATGAGCCCCCGACCAGGCCTCGTACTGGAGGTCGAACGCACCACACCGCCGATCCTCTTCCACCACGGCGAGGGTTTCCGCTTCGAGAAGCTTCCGACCGGCAGTCGGGTCGTGTATCCCAACGAGCCCCTCGAACCCATCAAGGACGTCGACTCGGCCATTCGCCGGGCCCTGCTCAACCCTCTCGGCGACCAGAAACCCCTGCCCGATCTCATGTTCCCGGGCATGAAGCTGACCATCGCCTTCGACGATGTCTCACTTCCCCTGCCCCCGATGCAGGCGCCCGACATCAGGGGGCGGATCATCGAGAAGGTGCTCGACATCGCCGCTGCCCAGGGGGTCGACGATGTCCACATCATCGCCGCCCTGGCCCTGCACCGCCGTATGACCGAGGACGAACTGCGCCACGCCGTCGGTGACCGGGTCTACGACGCCTTCGCCCCCCACGGTCTGCTCTACAACTTCGACGCCGAGGATCCCGACGGGCTGGTCGAGCTGGGTACCACCGACCACGGCGAGGAGGTCGTGCTTTCCCGGAGGGCGACCGAGAGCGACCTGGTCGTCTACGTCAACGTGAATCTGGTGTCGATGGACGGGGGACACAAGAGCGTGGCGGTGGGGCTGTCGGGCTACAAGGCCCTGCGCCACCACCACAACGTCCACACCTTGAAGCATTCGAAGTCGTTCATGGACCGGCCGGCCAGCGAGCTGCACACCCGAACCTGGCACCAGGGCCGGCTGGTGGCCGAGCACCTCAACGTGTTCCAGATCGAGACCACGCTGAACACCGAGACGTTTCCCTCCCCCTTCGAGTTCCTACAGAAGCGCGAGTGGGAGATGACGGTCCGGGACCGGGCCCTGCTGCTGGGCACGAAGAAGTCCCTGGAGCGGATGCCCCGGCGTGTGGCCCGGCGGATATTCCACTCGATGAGGGCGCCGTACGGCCTGACCTCGATCCAGGCCGGGGAGGTCGAGGCGGTCCACGAGGTGACCACCGCCAACGTCATGGCCCAGCAGGCGGTCCGTGTCGAGGGCCAGACCGACATCCTCACGATGGGTCTGCCCTACATCGGGCCCTACAACGTGAACTCCATCATGAACCCGATCCTGGTGGCGTGCCTGGGTCTGGGCTACTTCTTCAACATGTACCGGGGTCGGCCACCCGTTCGCGAGGGAGGGGTGCTGATAATGACCCATCCCACGACATGGGAGTTCCACCCGGTTCACCATCCGAGCTACATCGACTTCTTCGAGGAGGTTCTGGCCGACACCACCGACCCCGTCGAGATCGAGCGGAAGTACGAGAAGCGCTACGCCGAGGACGAGTGGTACCGCCACCTGTACCGGACCAGCTACGCCTACCACGGCGTCCACCCGTTCTACATGTGGTACTGGACGGTCCACGCCCGCGATCACCTGAGTCAGGTCATCATCGTCGGGGGGGAGACCCGAGCCGTGCGCCGCCTGGGTTTCCGACCCGCCTCCACCATGGCCGACGCCCTCGAGATGGCTTCGGAGACGGTGGGCCGCCAGCCCAGCCTGACCCACCTGCACAACCCTCCGCTGCTGATGGCCGACGTGGTCTGAGGAGGCGTGACCGTGTCCGACCCGAATCGCCGCCGGGCCGTCCGGCATCTGTACCGTCGCACCCGGGTCCTGTCGGGGCTCCCCCGCCGCCTGATGGCCAAGACCCAGTTTCCGCTCCGGTCGGCCCCCACACCCCGCGGTCTCAAACCCCTCCCCTCCCCCGTCGGCTCCAACTACGAGACCGACTGGGCCCGCAGGGGTCCGGCCCGGCTGGTCAGAAGGGTCTCGGTGGAGACGGCCGGTAGGGCGGTCGTGGACTTCTACGCCGATCCCCTGGTGCTGGGAACCGATCGGCTCTCCGAACTCGAGGGCCCGGCGATCTTCGCCTCCAACCACCACAGTCACGCCGACACCATGGTGCTGATCACCTCGATCCCCGAACCCTGGCGCCACGAGCTGGTGATCGGCGCCGCCGCCGACTACTTCTTCGGCAACCGTGTGACCAGCGCCCTGTCGGCTCTGTTCATCGGCGCCATTCCCATCGAGCGCACCCGCCTGAGCCGTCGCAGCACCCAGAAGGCGATCGAGCTACTTCGCCGCGGCTGGTCGATGGTCATCTATCCCGAGGGGGGCCGCAGCTCCGACGGCTGGACCTCGGGTTTCAAACCCGGTGTGGGCTTCCTGGCCCGCCAGGCCGCGGTTCCCGTGGTTCCGGTGTACATCGAGGGAACCGGTTCGATCCTGCACAAGGGGCGCAACTGGCCCCGACGAGGTGCCGCGACGGTGATGTTCGGCGAACCCATGTGGTTCCCGCCGGGAGGGGACCGCAAGGAGTTCACCCGCGAGCTGGAACGGGCCGTCGAGGTGCTGGCCGACGAGGTCGCCTCGGACTGGTGGACCGCCCGCCGCCGCGCCCACCGCGGCGAGACCCCTTCGCTGAGAGGTCCGGCGGCTTCGGCCTGGCGGAGAACCTGGATGCGAGGTACGCCCGCCTCGAGGGGGAAGGGTTCGTCCCGACGCTCCTGGCCCTACGCCTGATTCGCCCGGATCCGGTGTAACCGTCCCCGGATCAAGTCGTCTCCGTTCCGGCCGACGGGATCCGTCGGACCCCGATCTCTCTGGAGGCGAATATGTTCGGTATCTCATTTCGTGGCGTGGCCCTGGCCTGCCTGCTAGGTCTCGGCTCGATTCTCGCCGCCTGCGGCAGTGGCGACAGCGAGGCCACCAAGGACCAGTTGAAGAGCGAGCTCATCGACCAGGGTCTGTTCACCGAAGCCCAGGCCACCTGCTTCGTGGACAAGATCTGGGACGATCTGGGACCACTCGATCCCGAGGCTCTGCAGAACGGCGAGCTGAGCGACGAGCAGATGGCCGTCATCACCAGCGCCACCTTCGACTGCATCTCCGAGGGCTGACGCGGATAGTTTGATCCCCCTGCCGACCGATGCTGTCCAGGGGGGTCAGACAATGGTTACCGAGGCCGATTCAGACCGGGGCGGGGATTCCGGCCCCGATACCGACCAGCCGGTGCCACCGGGTCCAGAACGGCGGTCCACACCAGGTGCGGGCGACACCCCCGACATCGATCCCGACCAGCTGAAGCTCTTCAGCTTCCAGGTGTGGACCTACAAGATGGGCGAGGTGGTGTCGGTCCTGATCCACCTGGGTGACCGCCTCGGTATCTACAAGGCGATGAGCGGGGCCGGGCCGATGACCAGCCACGACGTGGCCGAGGCCACCGGTCTGCACGAGAGGTTCGTCCGCGAGTGGCTGTTCGGGCAGGCCGCGGCCCGCCTCCTGGACCGCCACTCCGACGGCACGTTCGAGCTGAACCCGGTCCAGTCCGCGGTGCTGGCCGAGGAGGAGACCTCCCTGGCCTTCTCCGCCGGAGCCTTCCGCGGCGGGTTGGACGAGTCTCTGGTCGATGCCCTGGCCGAATCGTTCCGGACCGGGGTGGGTGTCACCTACGAGCAACAGGGACCCAAGGCGGCGGCGGGCATGGCCCGGATGACCGCCCCCTTCTCGAGGTTGGCCCTCACCGACCGGATCCTGCCCGCCCTGGACGGAGTGACGGAGAAACTCCGGGACGGTGGTTCGGTGGCCGACATCGGGTGCGGCGGGGGCGTGGCCCTGTGCGCCATCGCCAAGGCCTTCCCGGCCTCTCACTGCGTCGGGTACGACCCCTCCCCCAGTGCCATCGAGGTGGCTCGTGAATACGCCGCCTCCGAGGGGGTCACGAACGTCGAGTTCCGGGTGGCGGGGGCCGAACACCTCGAGGAGACCGACGAGTTCGACCTGGTTCTCACCTTCGACTGCCTGCACGACATGCCCCGACCGGACCTGGCCATGAAGACGGTGCATGCGGCCCTCAAGCCCGGTGGAACGTGGCTGATCAAGGACATCCGTTCCAGCGGCGACTTCGAGAGCGACCTCCGCAATCCGATGCTGGCCCTGTTCTACGGCTTCTCGGTGCTGTCGTGTCTGCAATCCTCGATGTCCACCCACGACGGACACGGTCTGGGGACACTGGGACTGCATCCGGAGAAGGCCCGCGAGATGGTCTCCGAGGCCGGTTTCACCAGCTTCCGCATCCACGACTTCGACGACAACGCCAACCTCTACTACGAGGTGAGGCACTGA
>DRKF01000291.1 GCA_011051915.1 Acidimicrobiales bacterium
GAGGCGGGTCGCCGGGCGGGGCTGATCCTGGCCGCGAACTGCGGGGGCAGCGGTATCTGCGGGCGGTGCCGGGTGACCGTCATGAGTTCCCACCGGCCCGTCCCGACCGACACCGAGGCCCGGGTTCTCGCCGCAGACGCGCTCAACGCCGGGCAACGCCTGGCCTGCCGGTCCCGGCTCGACACCGACGCCGAGGTCCACGTTCCCCGCACCACCGCCGGTGATCGCCAGCGCCTGCAGCTCGAAGGCGCGCCGCCCACCGGTCCACTGACGGCACCCGGCCTCGACCCCCTCGTGGTGGGGCACCCCGTCGAGGTGTCCGCCCCCTCCGCCGGGGACCGGCTCCGGGGGTTCGAGCGGGTGGCGGCGGTGCTGGGCTCGGAGACGGGTACCGACTCGCGGTGGCGGATCTCCCCACGGGTGGCCGCTGAACTCCGCCGCTACACCGGCGACGGGAGATGGCGCTTCACCGCCTTCACCCGGGGAGATCGGGTGGTAGGCGTGGCCCCCGCCGGCAGCTCCCCCCTGGGGGTGGCGGTCGACCTGGGCTGCACCAAGATCGCCGCCTATCTCCTGGACCTCGAAACCGGTGAGCAGCTCGCCGCCCGTGGGGTCCCCAATCCCCAGATCAGCTACGGGGAGGACCTGGTCAGCCGCCTCGCTCACGCCGCCCGGGGCCCCTCCCAGGCCCGGGAACTGGCCCTGGTGGTGCGCCGGGCGGTCGACTCCCTGGTGGCTGGGCTGGGTGGGCAGGCGGGGGGGGGCACCGACCGGGTCGTCGACCTCTGCGTGGTCGGCAACACCGCCATGACCCAGTTGTTCCTGGGGCGCTCGGTGGAAGGTCTCCTGGCGGCGCCCTTCTCCGCCGACACGTCCGCCGCCGACGTGCCCGCTGCTGACCTGGGGATCGAGCTGCCCGGCGACGTCATGGTCCATGTGCCACCCGCGGTGGGGGCCTTCGTCGGGGCCGACCACGTGGCGGTGATCCTGGCCAACGGACTGGCGAGCTGCCGTCACACGGCCCTGGGCATCGACATCGGCACCAACACCGAGGTGGTGCTCTCCCGACCCGGCCACGGGCTGCTGCTCACCTCCTCCACCCCGGCCGGGCCGATCTTCGAGGGGGGTCACATCAGCTGCGGGATGAGGGCCGCTCCCGGGGCGGTGGAGAGGGTCACCTCGGGTCCGGGTGGGCCGGAGGTTCGCACCATCGGGGGATCGGCCCCCGTGGGCCTGTGCGGCTCCGGCGTGGTGGACGCCGTGGCCCTGATGTGGCGGGAGGGGATCATCGACCGTCGGGGTCACATCCGGCCCGGGGCGCCGGGTGTGCGCCGGGGGCCCCAGGGACTGGAGTTCGTGGTGGTGCCGGCGGCGGCCACCGGACACGGCGACGACATCGTGGTCACCCAGGCCGATGTCAGCGAGGTGCAGCTGGCGAAGGCGGCCATGGCCGCCGGAGTCCGGACCCTGCTGAACGAGTCGGGAACCCCCGACGAGGAGGTGGCCGAGGTGGTTCTGGCCGGGGCGTTCGGCACCTACATCGACATCGACAACGCGGTGGCCATCGGCATGCTGCCCCACCTTCCCAACGCCGAGTACGTGCAGGCGGGCAACTCGGCTGGGACCGGAGCCAAGATGGCCCTGGTGTCGGGGCGGGCCCGGGACCACGCGGCGGCCATCGCCCGCCGGGCCGTGAACATCGGACTCACCCGCCTTCCCGGTTTCAACCGGGAGCTGGCCCTGGCCACCCAGTTCCGGGCCGTACCGTCCCGAGCCGGGCAGTCTGTGGGCGGACAGTCCCGAGCCGGGCAGTCTGTGGGCGGACAGTCCGGAACCGGGCAGTCTGTGGGCGGACAGTCCGGAACTGGGGAGTCTGTGGGCGGGTCGGGTGGGATCGGGAGCGACGACGAGGGAGCAGAACGCGCATGCTGATCATCGGGGAGAAGATCAACGGCACCCGCAGGCGGGTGGGACGGGCGGTACGGGAGAGGGACGCCGAACACATAGTCGCCCTGGCCCGGGAGCAGGTCGACGCCGGGGCGGACTACCTCGACGTGAACGCCGGGACCTCCTCCGACACCGAGGCCGAGGATCTCATCTGGCTGGTGGAGACGGTCCAGGACGCCGTCGAGGTGCCGCTCTGTCTGGACAGCCCCAACGGGGCCACGCTGGGAGCCGCGGCCCGGGTCGTGGAACGCCGGCCGATGATCAACTCGATCAGTGGGGAGCCCGGACGGCTGGAGACCGTGCTCCCCCTGGCGGCCGAGCTCGGGGGCCCGGTGATCGTGGTGGCGCTCGACGACGAGGGCATCCCCCGCACGGTCGAGGATCGCATGAGGATCATCGCCGGGCTGGTGGCCGAGACCCGAGCGGCGGGAATCGCCGACGAGCGGCTGTACATCGACCCGTTGATCATGGCCATATCCACCGGTGACGACGCCGGGGTCACCGCCCTGCGGACCATCGCCGAGGTGCGGGCCACCTACCCCGACGCCCACGTCACCGGGGGGTTGAGCAACATCTCCTTCGGGGCCCCGGCCCGGCGCTTCCTCAACCAGGCGTTCATGGTCCTGGCCATCGAGGCCGGGATGGACTCGGCCATCATGGATCCCTCCGCTCCGGGCATCTACCCCCTGATGATGGCGGCGGAGGCCGTGCTGGGCCGGGACCGGTTCTGCAACCGCTACAACCGGGCCTACCGGGCCGGCCGCCTCGACCGCTAGAGATCGGGGTCGACGGGTCTCTCCGGGTCGAGGGGCCGCGCCGGACCCCAGGGCCCGGTCAGGGCCTAGAGCAGGATGGGCCAGGTGGCGGCGTAGGCCAGCAGGAGCACCGCTCCGGTCCGGCGGGTGTGGACCCCTCCCTTGCCCAGCAGCAGGACCACCAGAGCGGCGGCACCGGCGGCGACCAGGGCACCGGAGAGGGCCAGTCCTCCGTCCACCTCGGTGGGGAACAGCAGGGGACCGGCCGACAGCGAAAGGGTGGCGTCGGCGAACGACGAACCGAGGATGTCCCCGACCCCCAGGGCGGTCTCGCCCCGTCGCAGAGCGGTGTACACCACGATCAGTTCGGGTAGTGACGTACCGATCGAGGCCCCGAAGAAGGCGATCACGAACTCCGGTACGCCCCAGCCGTCGGCCAGTTCGACCAGGCCCGCCACTCCGAGGCTGGCCCCGGCCGCCACCATGACCAGGGACCCGACGAGGCGCACCAGCAGCTTCCCCCGGTGGGGTGCTCTGCGGCCCAGAGGGAGCTGGGGATCGGAGCGCAAGTCGCCGTAGACGAGCCGGGAACCGGCCAGCCAGGCCAGGATCAGCAGCACCGCGTCGGCCCGGCCGAGCCTGCCGTCGACCATCAGCAGTCCGGCGCCGACCAGGGCCAGCCCGGTGATCACCGCGGTTCGCTGCTGTCCGCGCTGAAGGTGGGAGCCCGGCTCACCCAGGGGGATCAGGAAACCGGCGAAGGGGATCAGTCCCAGCACCAGGAGGAGCTGGGTGGCGGCCGAACCCATCGAGTCCCCGACGTTGACGTCGCCGTGTCCGGCGACGGAGGAGGCGATGGAGTTGGCGATCTCGGGCAGGTCGGTGCCGAGGGCCAGCAGCACCATGCCGATGAAGAAGGGGGGAAGCCGGGAGCCGCGGGAGAGCTCGGTGGCGTCGGTCACGGCCCGGCGGCTCCCGGCCACCGCCACGGTGAATCCCGCGATCATCGCCAGCAGCCACAGCAGGGTCACGATCACCTCTTCACCGGTCGGAACACGCGGACACCGGTCCGAACCCTAGCTGTGTACTCCGGTGCCAGGTCCCCGACTGAGACTCTCAGCCAGGTGTCGCCGCGGCGAGCTCCATGAGGGTGTCCACCCAGCGGTGGAGTATCTCGTCGAGGGGCATGGCCCGGTCGTAGTGCCAACCCTGGATGGTCCGGAAACCCAGGTTCCGGGCGATCGAGAGCTGTTCACCGGTCTCCACCCCCTCGGCCACGACCCCCAGCCCGAGGTCCCCGGCCAGGCCCACCACCGCCTCGGCGATGGCCTTCTCGGGCCCGTTCTCGGTGAAGCGGGCCACGAAGCTCCGGTCCATCTTGACCGAATGCAGGGGCAGGTCCCTCAGGTGGGACAGCGACGAGTAGCCGGTGCCGAAGTCGTCCAGGGCGATCTTGAATCCGGCCCGGTGCAGGGTGGTGACGGCGTCCAGGCTGTGCTGTCCACCGGCGAAGGCGGCGGTCTCGGTGATCTCGATGCAGATGTTGGCCGGTTCGACCCCGCACTCGGCCACGGTGCGTTCCACGTAGGAGGCGAAGTCGGGTTGGACGATGCTCAGGGGCGAGAAGTTGCAGCCGATGACCGGGGTGTCGACCGGCACCACCCGCTGGAGGACGGCGGCGGCCTCACAAGACAGGCGGAACGCCCGCTGGTCCAGCTCCCAGATCATTCCCGAGCTGGAGATGCTGTCCAGGAACGACCCGGGTCCGTGAAGCACCCCCTGGGGGTCCAGACACCGGGCCAGGGCCTCGAAGGCCACCGGCCGGCCGGTCTCGGAGTCGACCAGGGGCTGGAAGTGCATGACCACGCCGTCGTGGTCCAGGGCGTGGCGAAGCATGCGGCGCTGGCGTTCGGCCACCTCGGTGAGGACCTCGAGTTCGTCGTCGAAGAGCACCGTCTGGTTGCGCCCCCGGGCCTTGGCGGCGTAGAGGGCGATGTCGGCCTGGCGGAGCAGGTCGTCCTGGTCGCAGCCGGCGGCCGAACAAACCGCCACCCCGGCCGAGGCGGTCACGTCGAAGGTGGTGCCTTCGATGGCGAAGGGCTCCGTGAGGGCCTGGCGCAGCCGGTCGGCGGCCTGGAGAGCGGCCGCGGGGGATTCGAGATCGTGGAGGACGGCCACGAACTCGTCTCCCCCGTGACGCACCAGCAGATCACCCTCTCGCAGGCGGCGGGACAGCCTCTCCGCCGCGATGCGGATGATGTGGTCGCCGGTGCGGTGGCCGTGGGTGTCGTTGATCAGCTTGAACACGTCGAGATCCACGAAGCAGGCCGCCACGAGGTTTCCCCGCTCATGGGGGCCAACGGC